>NZ_JAOARI010000035.1 GCF_025210605.1 Halodesulfovibrio sp.
CATATATAATACAGAACGTCCTCACCTGAGCTTACAGATGAAGACGCCTGGATACGTACATCAAAAATGGCTGCAAGACATTCGTCCTACAGCCATCTAGATAACCTTATTACCCGTCAACTTATTCTAGGACGGGACAAATACGAGCTGCCCCTCGTATTGCCCTTCGGTTTTCCCGAATCTTTTGGATGAAATTGCAGCTTCTTTACTCGATACACCATGGCTTCTTCGCGTTAAGAAAAATACCTTCGCAGTAACCCATATCTTCTGCGTAAACCTCGTCCAGCTGCGCCTGCTACGCATTTTTTATACCTCATAGATCAATGCGGTATAGTAACGCCTGCACCGGAATATTTGTCCATTGCAGTATACCGCGTATCTATTATAAAAAAGAATAGTTACCTCCAAAAGATTCGGGAATCCCCCTACTTCCAGCGCATACTATACAGCCTTGCAATCTCCCTCTACAAGGCCACTAGACAACACCCCCGCAATATAGAGCGTTACAGTTACCAGCTAAACTAGCACCTGTTTATTTACCCAACCCGCTCTCATTTATTATACTTCGCTACAGTTTCTTCATTTTTTTCAGCACAGCATGCGCGTTCAGTTGCACAAAGTTTGTTTATCCACATAATATAGTAATATAATTACTGTATCGTGTGGATTTGTTTTTTTATTTTGCCTATTATTCCACTACTAATAACTTTTTAAGGACTTGTATGGAGGACGAATAATGAACTCTAGCACCATTACTCTGCACGCTCCCGCAAAAAGCAAGGCACAAGGTCGTCTGGATGTTCTTCAGATGCTTTCCGGCGTGCTGCTTATCCTTTTTTTATGGACTCACATGCTCCTTGTTTCCAGTGTTATTATAGGTCCCGGAGTGATGAATGCCATTGCGTGGTTTCTAGAAGTTACCTACATGGCACAGATAGGCGGTCCCATGATCGGGTTGCTTATTTTTACCCACTTCTTACTCGCAGCACGCAAAATGCCTTGGAAATCTTCTGAATCCGAAGCGTTCATCAAACACAGTGTTATGATGAAACACCGCGACACTTGGATGTGGCTTGCACAGGTAGGCACAGCACTTATCATTCTCATCATGGCTGGCGTACACATGTGGGTAGTACTGACTGATCTACCTATCACAGCAATAAAAAGTGCAGCCCGTATTCAACACGGCGGCTGGCTTCCTTTCTATCTTATCCTTCTCCCTATTGCAGAAATACATGTCGGCATCGGCTTTTATCGCATTGGCGTAAAATACGGCATCATTACTGCGGAAAACCGCGCATGGTACAAACGTAAGGAATACGCTTTGACAGGCGGCTTTATTATTATCGGGCTCATCACACTTGTTCGCTTTATGTATCTTCCACTTTTTACAGCCATGTAATCTAGAAGGAACAGACTCATGCAAATTTTTCATACTGATTTGTTGTGTATAGGAGCCGGACTTGCAGGAGAGCGCGTGGCTGTTGAAGCAGCAAAAGCCGGATTCAATGCAACGTGCCTTTCCATTGTGCCACCTCGGCGCTCTCATTCTTCCGCAGCACAGGGGGGAATGCAGGCAGCACTGGGGAACTGCGTTATGGGTGAGGGAGATTCTCCGGATATTCACTTTGCAGATACGGTAAAAGGCTCAGACTGGGGATGCGATCAAGAGGTAGCACGAATTTTTGCGGACACCGCGCCAATTGTTATGCGTGAAGTCGCGCACTGGGGTGTTCCTTGGAACCGCGTTGAACAAGGACCCGCAACATACTACAAAGGCGGCAAGCCATTTGAAGCAGTCGAAAGCGAAGAAAAACATGGTCTCATTCATGCCCGTGCATTCGGCGGCACAGCCAAATGGCGCACCTGCTACACAGCAGACGGTACTGGTCGTTCTGTACTGAATACGCTCGACTCCATGTGCCTGCGGTATGACGTAGCTATTCATGACCGAACTCAGGCAGAAGCACTTATCCACGACGGAGAAAACTGCATCGGCGCTATTGTTCGCTGTCTTCGCACAGGTGAACTTATGGCGTATTATGCAACAGCTACACTTATTGCCACAGGCGGATACGGGCGCATCTACAAAGCCACCACAAATGCCGTTATCTGCGACGGCGGCGGACAAATTGCCGCGCTCGATACAGGCATTGTTCCACTGGGCAACATGGAAGCAATCCAATTCCACCCGACTGGAACCGTTCCGACAGATATTTTGGTAACAGAAGGCTGCCGTGGCGATGGTGGAACGTTGCTGGACGTAAATGAATACCGTTTTATGCCTGACTACGAACCGGAAAAAGCAGAACTGGCTTCACGCGATGTTGTTTCGCGCCGGATGCAGGAACACATGGCAAAAGGACACGGAGTACCATCTCCATACGGCGAGCACTTATGGCTTGATATCCGGCATCTTGGCGAAAAACATATCACAACCAAATTGCGTGAAGTATACGATATCTGCACAAGCTTCCTCGGTGTCGATCCCATTACCGGACTGATTCCCGTTCGCCCTACCCAGCACTACTCTATGGGCGGTGTGCGCACAGATAAAAACGGTGCTGTCTACGGGTTAAAAGGGTTATTTTCCGCAGGAGAAGCTGCATGCTGGGATATGCACGGCTTCAATAGACTGGGCGGAAACTCTCTTGCAGAAACGGTTGTCGCAGGACGCTACGTAGGGAAAAAAGTCGTCGAATTTCTGAAAGGATATGCTGCTGATTTTAAGCAGGATGCTCTGCGCGATGCTCATTTGAAAGTACAAGGACGCATCAAACACCTTGAGAAAAATTCTGGAAACGAAAGTGCCATTACTCTGCGTAATGAAATGCAAGATATAATGATGGACTACGTAGGAATCTTTCGTAATGGTAAAGACCTGCAAACCGCAGTGGATAAACTGGAAGAGTTATACGCACGTTCCCAAAACATCGGGCTGCAAGGGTCAACAGCCGGATTCAATCCAGAAATATCGTTGGCATTACGTATGCCCGGCATGATTAAGCTGGCGCAATGTACTGCATTCGGTGCGCTTAAACGCACTGAATCACGCGGTGCACACACCCGTGAAGATCACCCTGAACGTAACGATAAGGAATGGCTCAACCGTACCTTAGCGTACTGGAAAGAAGGCGATTCCCTGCCGACACTCCACTATGAAGATGCTTCACCTTACTTTGAAATTCCTCCTGGCGAACGCGGCTACGGCGGTGGCAAAATAATCCATGCCGATATTCCGTCAGACAAATTGCGCGTTCCAGAGAATACCACGTCAGAAAGTTCCACTTTTACGAACGATACAAAGTAAGGGAGGATACTATGTCCCGTCGTCTCCATATTGAAGTATTTCGGTACAATCCGCTTGATCCGAATTCTGTTCCGCATATGCAGTCATTTTACATTGACGAATATGATTCCATGACCCTGTTTATCGCGTTGAATAGTATTCGCGATCAACATGATCCCACATTGCAGTTCGATTTCTGCTGTCGGGCTGGAATCTGCGGTTCCTGCGGTATGGTTATCAATGGACGCCCCGGTCTTGCCTGCCATACGCAGACAAAAGACTTGCCGGAGCACATTGTCTTACATCCACTGCCGGTATTTAAACTGATTGGCGACCTTTCAGTAGATACTGGCGTGTGGTTCCGTGATGCAGGAACACGCATTGAAGCGTGGGTGCATAACGATGATACCACGTTTGATCCGTCGCAAGAGGAAGCACGGATGGAAAACTCTCTTGCGAACGAAATTTTCGAATTGGACAGATGTATCGAATGCGGCTGCTGCATTGCTGCATGCGGTACAGCCCGCATGCGTTCCGATTTCCTTGGTGCTGCCGCAATAGCCCGTGTTGCACGCTTCTATCTAGACCCGCGTGACGAACGGAACGTGGAAAACTATTACGAAGTAATCGGCAATGACCAAGGGGTGTTCGGCTGCATGGGGTTACTCGCCTGCGAGGATGTCTGCCCTAAACATATCCCTTTACAGGATCAACTCGGCATCATGCGCCGCATGTTAGCTCTGCATTCTGTAAAAGGAATTTTGCCAAAAGCGTTGCGAGAAAAGCTCGCACATAAAGGATGCTGCCATGAGAGTCATCAAAGCTGAAACTATCCATAATGCCGTAGTGGAACTTGTTCTTACTGCTGCGCGATACCTGCCTGACGATGTGAAGCAGGCAATAGCTGAAGCCAGAGCAAACGAAAACTCCGATTCTGCCCGCGAAATACTCGGTCAGTTGCTGGAAAATGCAGAGCTTGCTGCAAGCTCTGGACTTCCTCTGTGTCAGGACACAGGGGTAGGAGTCTTTTTTGTTGAACTTGGAGATCAGGTTCACGTAGAAGGCAACCTGCCGGAAATTATCAATAACGCAATGGTCGAAGGATACGAAAAGGGACTTTTGCGAAAATCCCTCTGTCATCCGCTCACCAGAGCTAACACGAAGGATAATTCACCAGCTGTTGTGCATGTTGATATCGTCTCCGGTGACAAAGTTACTGTTAAGCACATGGCAAAAGGCGGCGGTTCTGAAAACATGTCCCGCTGCACCATGCTTACCCCTGCTCAAGGCTGGGAAGGGATTAAAGAATTTGTTGTGCGCCGTATGGCAGAAGCAGGTCCTAACCCATGCCCACCTACCATCGTCGGCGTGGGCATCGGCGGCACATTTGACCTTGCCCCGGCACTGGCAAAAAAAGCGCTCTTCCGCCCACTCAGCAAGCCGAACCCCGACCCGCAAATTGCAGCAATGGAAGAAGAGTTGCTTACCGAGATCAATAAGCTTGGTATCGGTCCAATGGGGCTTGGCGGCAAAACAACAAGCCTTGGTGTCAAAATTGAGATGCGCCCTTGCCATATCGCAAGTCTACCGCTTGCTGTAAATGTGCAGTGTCACTCTTCACGTATCAAGGAGGTCGAAATCTAATGGCTGTCTATCATCTGACTTCCCCGTTATGTGATAATGATGTTGAAAAATTACGAGCTGGCGACGTAGTAAAGCTGACTGGCACGATATACACTGCACGAGATGCAGCGCATAAGCGATTATGCGACATGCTAGATAACGGTGAAAAGCTTCCTTTTGAATTGAAAGGTGCTGTCATCTATTATGTAGGTCCTAGCCCTGCACCGGAAGGTCGCCCTATCGGTTCAGCCGGTCCAACAACAAGCTACCGGATGGATACCTATGCCCCGCGGCTCCACAGCCTTGGTGTAAAAGCAACCATCGGCAAGGGAAAACGCAGTGCGGAAGTATGCGAAGCCCTGAAAGAGCATACAGGTGTGTACTTTGGCGCTACTGGCGGCGCAGGAGCACTGTTGTCACAGTGTATTGACGAAGCCGAAGTAATTGCATTTGATGATCTGGGACCAGAAGCAATCCGCAAACTTACTGTTAGCAATTTCCCGTTGCTTGTCGTAAATGACGCCCACGGTAACGAATTATACGCAAAGCCTAATTACGAATTATAATTACTCTACAGTATATTGGTTTTCCACCGAATACCTGCTACCTCTTTTTCCGCAGTCCTTGAATCAACAAACAGCAAGGACTGCGGAAAATTTTCTATATCCCTTTTTTAACTACAACATTTTGCAAATTATATGGTAGTTAACACGGGAACCACGGAAAAATGTCATTTGATTACATTTGCAAAATACAGACAACTCTCCTGCCTGTAAGCTAACACCGTTTACAGAAGCGAGCTGCATGTTAATGCTTCACTAGTCAATGAATGCCGTGTTAAGAGAAACGTATCTTGCTGCACGTCGTGTTGTTAGTTCTGTGTGTCAGGGGTTTCCCCTTCTTATTCAAAACACACAGCTGCGACATAAAAATACGACAAGCCTGTCAGGGGGCTTACCGTATTTTTAGCCACAGCCATCTTCATGGATGCCATCTAACGGACGACTATTGTTCCAGGTTCCGATATGTTCTGATATCGGCTGCAATCTATTCGGCTTTTTTTAAAGCTGACACGCGCTTCAACCGCACTAACATTTCCGCTATCGCTGTATTTTCACGGCGGAACAGGTACGATTATGGCTAATAAAATTCTTAAAAAAGAACAGTTAATTCCAGGACAAACCAGCAAGCTGGTTATTGATGCACCGCATATTGCGGCAAAAGCCCAACCGGGTAACTTTGTTATTTTACGAGTAACCGAAAAGGGCGAAAGAATCCCGCTCACTATTGCTGACACTGATACTGAAAACGGTACCATTACCATTGTATATCTGGTGCTCGGCAAATCCACAGCTTTGCTTGAGCAGCTTAACGAAGGTGACGAAATCCTCGACCTTTGCGGTCCCCTCGGAAAAGCAACCGAACTGCACACTGGCGGCACCGTTATTTGTGTTGGTGGCGGTACTGGTATTGCGGCAATGCATCACATCGCCAAGGGTCACCATGAAGCAGGCAACCACGTTGTTGCTATCATCGGTGCCCGTACTAAAGACCTCTTGCTGTTTGAAGACGAACTCAAAGAATTCTGTCCAGAAGTTCTCATATCCACCGATGATGGCTCCTATGGTCATCATGGTCTTGTCACTGACTTATTGAAAGATCGTCTTGAAAAAGATGACTCTGTTATCGAAGTCGTCGCAGTTGGTCCTGTACCAATGATGGCGGCTGTTTCCAAAACAACCGAACCATTCGGCACTCCAACTACAGTAAGCCTTAACTCCATCATGGTTGATGGCGTAGGTATGTGCGGCGCTTGCCGTGTTACCGTTGGTGGAGAAACCAAATTTGCTTGCGTTGATGGTCCTGAATTTGACGGTCACAAAGTAGATTTCGGCGAATTGAGACAGAGACTGGCTGCTTTCTCCAGCCACGAAAAAGAATCTTTCGAACATCACTGCAGGTGCAAGTGCAATGACAACAGCTAAAAAGACAAAAAAACAAATTGCCCCACGTGTCCCTATGCCTAACCAACCGGCAGCAGAACGCGCACGCAACTTTAAAGAAGTAGCACTAGGCTACACTAAAGAAATGGCAATGCAGGAAGCTGCCCGCTGCCTGAACTGTAAAAAACCAAAATGTGTTCAGGGCTGCCCTGTTCAGGTTCCAATTGCAGATTTTATTGCCGAAGTTGCTAAGGGTAATATCGAAGAAGCATATTCTATCATTAAAAGCACCAACAGCCTTCCTGCTATTTGTGGACGTGTTTGTCCGCAGGAAATTCAGTGTGAAGGCGCATGTATTCTCAATGCAAAGAAACAGCCGATTGCTATCGGTCGCCTCGAACGCTTTGTAGCAGACGAATACATGCACATGGATGCGTGTGATCTTATTAGTGCGAAGCCGGAATGTCCTTTCATTGATGACGAAAAGAAAGTCGCCTGTATCGGCTCCGGTCCTTCCAGCCTCACTGTGGCAGGCTACCTTGCCAGCCGTGGCTGTAAAGTAACCATCTTTGAAGCACTTCATGAAGTAGGTGGCGTACTTGTATACGGTATTCCAGAATTCCGTCTGCCAAAAGAAGATATTGTTGCCAAAGAAGTCGGTGCTCTTAAAGACCTGCAAGTTGAATTTGTCACCAACTATGTCGGTGGCAAAACCTTCTCCATTGAAGATCTGAAAGAGCAAGGCTACAAAGCTATCTTCATTGGCGTAGGCGCAGGATTGCCACGCTTCTTGAATATTCCGGGCGAGAACCTTTGCGGTGTATTTTCCGCGAACGAATATCTTACCCGTGTCAACTTGGGACGTGCATACGACTTCCCTAACTACGACACCCCGATCATTAAAGGTCGCAAGGTAACTGTGTACGGTGGCGGTAACGTGGCAATGGATGCCGCAAGAACTGCCCAGCGCCTCGGTGCTGAATCTGTACATATTGTCTACAGACGAACAGCGGACGCCATGCCTGCTCGCCTTGAAGAAGTCGAACATGCTGTAGAAGAAGGCGTCATTCTTGAAGTGCTCGCGAATCCGATAGAATTCAAAGGCGATGGAAAGGGTAACCTTGCTTCCGTTACATTACAGAAAATGAAAATGGGTGAGCCGGATGAATCAGGTCGTTGTCGTCCACTTCCTATTGAAGGCGAAACATACGAACTGGAAACAGATCTTGCTGTTATCGCTGTCGGTACTCGACCAAACCCTGTTCTGCTTGAAAACGAACCCGATCTAAAGCTGAACAAATGGGGCTACATTGAAGCCGATGAAGAAACCAACGAAACATCCATTCCTGATGTGTATGCAGGCGGTGACATTGTTACCGGTGCAGCAACGGTTATCCTCGCAATGGGTGCCGGCAGAAAAGCCGCACAAGAAATTGCACGGCGGTTTGGCATCGACGAATAAATAATCCCATCACAATATAAGGGGCAGCTTTCTGGCTGCCTCTTTTTTAATGACCATCAGCTCAACAAAAGCAAGTGTCACCTTTATTAATTAAAACTTCACGCTAGCTATAACTTTTTTGTCAATTTATCCGATATTCATAACTATAAGGGCAATTTAATCGAGATTATTGTTAATAACGATTTACAATCAATGCTGCCATGCGAAACTGCTCACGGCAGGAGGGGATGCAATGAAATTCAATCTAAAAACCCAGATTCTTTTGCCAACACTGCTCATTATCATAGTTGGAATGGGTACTGCTTCTTTCTTATCATTCAAGCAAGCTGAAACTATCTTAGAAGAATCCATGCTTGAGCAATCAGAACAAATTGCTCACGGTCTCCAAACCCAAATTACCGGATGGGTTGAAGACATTCAGCTAGCCTTGAACATTGCAGCAGGCGATATTTCCATTAAAAGAGATTTGATAACAGAGAGTGCCAACCAATCAGCGCATATTCGTGCAATTTCTTACTGTCAAAGCATCGTCAAAGAATACACATTCTATGAAGCCGTTGGGGTTATCAATACCAGCGGTATCGCAACCGTTTATTCCGACATAAAGCAAATGGGAAAACTGGACATTAGCTCCCGTGACTACTTCAAAAAGGTCATGACAGGTGTTCCCGCTGTTTCTGATGCACTGAAAAGTAGAGCTAGCGGTGAGCCTATTTTTGTTGTTGCCGTTCCTGTCAAAGAAAATACCGAAGTCATCGGAGCGATTATCGGTGTCGTCAAACTGTCGTCATTTTCAGAAAAATACATTCGTCCTATCAAAATGGGACAGACTGGCTACGCTTTCCTCATCGCGCGGGACGGCTACCTTGCCGCCCACCCAAACAATGCTCATATCCTGAAAACAAGATTGACTGATTATCCATGGGGACAAAAAATGGTCTCCCAAAAATCAGGCGCCATTACGTACAACTACGAAGGTGTAGACAAAATAGTCTCATTCACCCACGAACCGCACACAGGGTGGACTATTGGTATCAGCACAAACATCGATGACATTTTCTCATCGGTTGAAGCCATTCGTAACAGCAACATACTTACAGCGGGTATCGTTGTCCTTGTCGCTGGTATTGTTATCTTCTTCATTGTACATAAAATTATTCTCGCGCTAAGCAAGGGGGTGGCATTTGCCGAAAATGTTGCCCGTGGAAATCTCGATAATGAACTTGCGCTGAATCGCCACGATGAAGTGGGCGCTTTGGCAAACGCACTGAATAAAATGACCGTCAACTTGCGTGAAATGATCTCCACAGCAGAGCAAAAAACTGCTGAAGCGGAGCAAGAATCGCAACGCGCACAACTGGCAGTACAAGAAGCAGAAAAAGCCCGTCACGAAGCTGAACTGGCAAAACGACAGGGAATGCTTCAGGCTGCCGAACAATTAGAAGCTATTGTTAACCATATTTCGACAACTGCTACAGAATTAGCAGCACAAGTAGACGAATCAAGCCGTGGTGCAGAATTGCAGCTGGAACGCACTGCTGAAACAGCAACAGCTATTGAAGAAATGAACGCAACCGTGCTTGAAGTTGCCCGCAACGCAACAACCGCTGCTTCTCATGCTGAAGATACCAGACACAAGGCAGAAACGGGGCAAGGCGTTGTTTCGTCTGTTGTAACGTCCATCGAGGAAATTAGTAATCACTCAGCATCACTTACCGAAAGTTTAGGTGCTCTCGGAGAACGCGCTGAAGACATCGGAAACGTCATGACGGTGATTACTGATATTGCAGATCAGACAAACTTACTTGCGCTTAACGCAGCCATTGAAGCTGCCCGTGCGGGCGAGGCAGGACGCGGTTTTGCAGTTGTTGCTGATGAAGTCCGCAAACTTGCAGAAAAAACCATGCAGGCAACGCAAGAGGTTGAAGGTGCTATTCAGGCAATTCAACTTGCGTCACACAACAATATTGAAGAAATGCAAAATGCTGCCAGCGTGGTAGAGCAATCCACAGGGCTTTCAGGTGAAGCAGGCAATTCTCTCAAAGCAATTGTTGAAGTTGCTATTGCCAACGCAGACCAAGTCAGATCAATTGCTTCAGCAAGTGAAGAGCAGTCTGCAACCTCTGAACAAATCAGTAACAGTTCAGAAGAGATAAACCGCATTGCAATGGAAACAGCCTCAGCTATGCGCGAATCTGCTACCGCAGTTAACGAACTTGCAGAAATGACACAAAGGCTGCAAGAAGTCGTTACTGACTTGAAATCCTAAACGAAACGCCCTGTTACTAGCCAAGTAACAGGGCGTTTTTTTGTACTATTGGATGGGAAAACAGCTTTCAACCGTCGCAGCGGAAAATACAAGTAGCTACTTCCTATCTTAGACACCCAACCTGCTGGGAAACAAAATAGAAGTTTTCTGAGGCTGTCGCAGTTCTGCAAAAATTTTTTTTTATAACGTAGTAAGGCTATTCACTGGAAGAATCGCCATCTTTCTTTTTTAATTTATGCGCTCTGGCAAGGGTAATACCAGCAACAAAGCCGGGAACCATGCCTAATGCAATAGCACGGGGAAGGTTTGGCAGAAAACCAATAAGATACCCGAGGACACCGATAGATGCCCCGATGAAAATTCCGCGAACAACAAAGTTAGGTGCTTCTTTAGACATGTTTACTCCTTACATTAGCGCCGCATGGTACGGCGTGCTCCCTGTGAGTGTCAATTGACATTCTTTATGAACAACACGCCTTAGGTATGTCCATTGCGTTTCATAGCTTCCGCAACTGTAAGTTTCTGCACCGTATCAAGAGAGCACCGCTGGAGTGCAATATGCCGAATCCGCCACGGCCCTTTAACTACATCACCTTTTGCTGCTTTTGCTATTGCCTTTAACATCCCCTTAAAAATAACCATATGCACGGGGCAAAGAGAGTACCAGTAAGCCATACCCCATAAGCCTCGTGGATGAAAATACGCAACCATGCGTAGTTCTGTCACATGTTCTGTTCCCGTTGTTACTGGGAATAAAGTAAATTCGAGCAACGCTTCGCCCGGTAGCTTCATTTCCGCAAGAAGTAGTAGCCGCTTATTTTCCTGAACATCTAATACCCGCCAAAAATCCAGCGCATCACCTATAAACAATTCTTCAGGATTCCGCCGCCCGCGCCTGAGTCCGGGACCTCCGATTATTTTGTCGATAAATCCTCGTATCCGCCACAAGTAGTCGTCTTTATACCATCCTGTTTCACCGCCGACAGATTTAACCACTTTCCACACCTGTTCCACGGTATCCCGAATATGAACAGCATGGGCAGAATACAATGTAGTTCCCCCTGCATACGAGCTATCACCGCAGGTTACCCATTCAGGAATTTCCGGCTCTCCGGCATCTGTCCAGCATGTATCGACTGTACGCTGGCGGACTCGCGTTAACGCAAGTTCGACAGACTCTTGTACCGTAAGCAAACTCTGGGGAATAATTTCACGTATCCGGTTCTCAGAACACACAACATTATTCCGTAACCCTTCAACCAAAGGTCTTGCGAGATTCGTCGGCACAGGGGTGACAAGATTAATCCATAGCGAACTTAAACGAGGGGTTAACACTGGAACCGGAATAATAAAACGTTTCCGCAGCCCTGCTTCCTTCCGATATATTTCAAAAAGCTCCCGATACGTTACAACATCCGGCCCGCCAATATCATATGTTTCACCAACAGTTTCCTGTGCATCTAACACACCCGTTAAGTATGTAAGCACATTGGATACAGCTATTGGCTGACATTTACTATGCACCCAGCGGGGAGTCACCATCATCGGCAAACGATCTACCAGATACCGCAGAAGCTCAAATGAAGCACTACCCGCGCCGATAATTTGCGCTGCCCGCAACACTGTCACGGGAACATCAGAAAGCGATAAAATTTGAGCAACTTCAGCACGGGAGGCAAGATGCTTACTCAAGTTGGGATCATCAGGAACAAGACCAGAAAGATAAATAATACGTTGCACACGGTTAATTCTACATGCCTGCACCATATTGTACGCCGCCTTACGATCAGCATCGCTAAAATCCTTATGTGAAGGATTCATCGAATGAATGAGATAATACGCGACCCCACATCCTCTAGCAGCTTCCATTGTACGTTTGCCGGAAACCATATCCCCTTCAATCACTTCCAGATTCTCATGTGCCGCCCACGGTCTACTATCAAGCTTGCGTTTTGAGCGCACCAGAACACGAACCTTGCGCCCTTGCGCCAACAATAGCGGCACAAGCCTTCCACCTATGTACCCAGTCGCTCCGGTCACTAAAATCGGTTTATCATGCATGTGCTCCCCCCGCTCAGTGCGTCGATTATCAATACTATTCGCTACTGAAGTGTCTTTGATTCGCCCTTTAGCATACCAGATGTCACACCGGTCAGCGGCTATTTTTTACTCTATCCTCGTATTGCAGAACTTTCCAAGCATGGTATGCTGACAATTCCCTAGTACCGTCATGAGAACACAACCGATTGTGGAGAACATATGGCATCTTCAAGCAAGTCCAACACATCTTCTACGTCGCATGAGACATCGAATACCGCTGACGAGCACTGGTTAATTCCAGAAGAAGCCCGAAACAACCTTTCTGAATTATTCAAGCAGCTCAAACGCACCATAGAACTGCACGTTGTGACTGATTCTGATACCGAAAACATGTTTAACGGGTTCACACTACAATTTGCTCTGGATATGTCACGTCTCTCTCCTAAGATATCTGTCATACCCCACAAACTTGGTGACGAATTTTCGCAAAAGCATGACGTCCAATTATCACCAAGCTTGCTTTTCAATCCAGAAAAGTATGACATACGTTTCACTGGCGCTCCCCTAGGCGAAGAAGGAAAAGCCTTCATCGAAACTATCCTGCACCTTTCTCTTGGTAAAAGCTCCCTCTCTGAAACATCAAAAACAATTCTCGCAGAATTGCATGAACACCGACAGGTACGCGTTTTCTCTTCACCGGGCTGCCCGTATTGCCCAACACAGTTTATGAATGCAGTTCAGGCTGCAATCGAACGCCCTTTGCTGATTCGTGCAGAATGCATTGATTCCGATGAATTTCCAGACCTGACGAAACAATACGGTGTTGGCTCAGTTCCTCATACGTCTTTTAACCAGTCTTATCATAGGGTTGGACTACTGCCTCAAGAGCGTTTCTGCCTTGAACTGCTCATGCTACGCGATGCGGAAGAGGTATTGCGCGATCAGATACAGGAGCAGCCGGAAGAGGAAGGAAAAATATACGACCTGCTCATTCTGGGAGCAGGACCGGCAGGGCTTACAGCGGCAATCTATGCAAAACGGTCAGGGTTGGATTCAATGGTGCTGGATAACTCTGTCATTGGCGGTCAAGTTATGACAACGCCCGTAGTCGAAAACTACCCCGGCTTTCAAAGCGTAGGTGGCATAGCGCTTGTGGAAATTCTTACCGCGCATACACGAGAATACTCGAACATACGTGAAAATCAGGCAATTCAACATGTCAGCATTAATGATTTCATTGAAGTACAGACAGCCGAACGGGTGTATTCGGGTAAAGCATTAATTTTTGCAACAGGAACTGAGTGGCGACCACTAGGAGTAGAAGGAGAAAAAAAATATTTCGGAACCGGAGTAACCCACTGTGCCTCATGCGATGGGTATATGTTCCGCGGCAAACACGTACTCATGGTCGGTGGCGGCAACAGCGCGCTGACGGATGCGCTGCATCTTAAAAACCTCAATATTGATGTAATGATCGTCCACAGGCGCGACACCCTGCGCGCCCAGAAAACACTGCAAGATGCCGTTGAGCGGGAACAGATTCCTGTCATGTACAATACGGTTATCGAAAAAATATACGGAACAGAGACAACGGTTCAAGGTGTTACATTGCGCAATACTGAAACCGGAGAACAGACAGAGCACCCATGCGACGGCGTTTTCATCGCTATCGGTATGAACCCTAACTCACAGCTGGCAGAACAACTTGGTGTTGCCCTCAATCCAGATAAAACTATTCATGTTGATACAACCATGCGAACCAATGTTCCCCGCATATATGCCGCTGGTGATGTGAACGGCGGCGTGCGCCAAATAGTAACTGCTGTCAGCGACGGCGCAGTGGCTGCCATGTCCGCGTTTGAAGATTTGCAGCACCCTTACTGGGCTTCAGAGAAAGAATCCGGTTCATCATAACGCTAGTTCACGTACCGTGCGTATGACACAGTATTACACACAGTAAGAATAGGCTTGTGCCTACGTTGCAAACAGCATAGCAGCGTTTCACTCATTTCCCCGCTTTACTCTGATTAGAGCAAGAGCTACCACATAGGCAGCTTACTAAAAAACACCAAGCGGATTATGAGTAACCAATGATTTCACCAGACCAATACCCTACCATTGCCAACCAGCTCCTTACATGGTTCACACAAAATAAAAGACCCTTACCGTGGCGTACAGATTACGCACCGTACCATGTATGGGTTTCCGAAATTATGCTGCAACAAACACAAATGGAACGCGGCGTAACCTATTTTAATCGATGGATGCAAATGCTGCCTGACGTCACGGCAGTTGCTGAAGCCCATGAAGACGATCTTTTAAAGCTCTGGGAAGGGCTGGGATACTACTCCCGTGTGCGCAATTTGCACAAAGCGGCTAAAATTATTGCAACAGAGCATGATGGTATTTTTCCAGAAACATACTCTGACATACGGGCACTTCCCGGAATTGGAGAGTATACAGCTGGTGCAATCGCCTCTATTGCCTTTAATCAGGATGTCATTTGTGTTGATGCTAACGTAGAGCGGGTCTTTGCAAGACTGTTTGATATAGATACCCCCGTTAAGCAAAAACAAAACATGGAATTTATCCGTAAGACAGCAACCGAAATGCTTCCATCTGGTCGCGCACGGGAATTCAATCAGGCGCTCATGGAGCTTGGAGCACTGGTTTGCAGTAAAAAACCGCATTGCGCACGCTGTCCACTTCAGGAAAACTGTGAAGCCTTCCATCTGGGAATCCCGCAGGAACGCCCAGTACCTATCGCTAAAAAAGGTATAAAGCATATTGATGTTGCGACGGGCTTTCTTATGCACAACGGTAAAATTTATATTCAAAAACGTCCTGAGTTCGGTGTATGGGCAGGATTTTGGGAATTACCGGGTGGCTCTGTTGAAGAAGGTGAAACACCGGAAGAAGCAGTTGTACGAGAGTTTATGGAAGAAACAGAATTTCCAGTGCAAATCAAAGACAAAATCCTCGTAGTCAAACACGGCTACACAACCTATCGGGTTACCATGCACTGTTATTTTCTGACGTTTGCAAAAGAACATACAGCAGAGCCAGTGCTCCATGCGGCTACAGCATATCAGTGGGTCAACATGAAAGAGCTTGATGCCGTGACTCTTCCGGCAGGACACCGCAAGCTTCTTGACCATTTGCAAACAGATTTACGGCTTATTCCGCTCTTAGAAAACAGTTAACCGGAGAGCTTGCCACGCCTTTGGAACCGTGAATTTACTTGCTTCACAAGGGGGTTCGTGGTAGCCGCAAAAGTTATGTTTAGTACCGATATCGCAGAAAGTGTTACTAAGATCGCCGTCGCGTTAGTTCCTATGTTACTTGGCATGGTATGCCATGAGGTTGCGCACGGCTGGGTTGCGTACAAGCTGGGTGACCCCACTGCAAAATCGCATGGACGCCTTACGCTCAACCCTGTTCCGCACATTGACCCTATGGGTACAGCCATGTTTGTACTCACGGCACTTACCAGCCCGTTTGTTATCGGCTGGGCAAAGCCTGTGCCGGTTGATGCGCGCTGGTTCAACAACCCAAGAAAGGGTATGATCCTTGTGTCAGCAGCAGGCCCTATTACGAACTTTATTCTTGCAATTCTGTTCGGTGTGGCATTTGCTTTTGTGGCACAAAATGGTCCCACAGCTGGCTCTGTATACAGCTATGGTTACGATTTTTTATACAAAATGTGCATAGCCGGAGTCTGGATCAATCTTACACTCGGCTGGTTTAACCTTATGCCGTTTCCACCGTTGGACGGCAGTAATATTTTGGCAGGATTACTCCCGCCTCGTCTCGCATATAAATTCCAGGGAATTTCCCGCTACGGATTTTTTATAATAATGCTGTTGTTGGCAACAGGCTTTCTGGGAAAAATCATCAGCCCGCTGATTCAAGGTTCCGCAGGACTGATTCAACAATTAATTTCCATTATCTAAGCCTGACAACATTTCCGGAGGAAAGAAATGACTCGTAAACGTACCGTTTCCGGTATGCGCCCTACTGGCGCTCTTCACCTTGGCCACTACTTTGGCGTACTCAAAAACTGGGTAGCAATGCAAAACGACATGGACTGCTACTTTTTCGTGGCAGACTGGCACGCGCTTACCAGTGATTACGCAGATACCAGTGGCATCAAAACTCATGTTCCGGAAATGGTAAAAGACTGGCTTGCCTCCGGTCTTGATCCTGAAAAATGTACTATTTTCCAGCAGTCCGCTGTTAAAGAACATGCAGAGCTGCATTTGCTGCTCTCTATGATTACTCCGCTTGGCTGGCTGGAACGCTGCCCTACCTACAAAGAACAGCGCGACCAGATTAGCCATAAAGACCTCGGCAACTACGGTTTCCTCGGCTATCCGGTGCTCATGGCTACAGATATCCTTATGTACCGCCCTGCATACGTTCCTGTAGGACAGGATCAGCTGCCGCATATTGAAATGACCCGCGAAATCGCACGCCGTTTCAACCACATGTACGACTGTAGCATCTTTACCGAACCGGAAGGAAAGCTCACTCCTGAAGCAAAACTGCCGGGTCTGGATGGTCGTAAGATGTCAAAAAGCTACAACAACGGCATCTTCCTGCGTGAAGGTATGGAAGATATCCAGCCGAAAGTTCGCAGCATGCTTACAGATAAAAACCGTCTGCGTCGTAATGATCCGGGCGATCCTGATATCTGTAACCTCTTCCCGTATCATGTACTCATGACATCTGAAGAAAAACAGGCTGAAATCCGTAAAGGCTGCACATCTGCTGGTCTTGGCTGTGTTGATTGTAAGAAAATCCTTCTCGAATCCATGGAAGAGTTTCTTGCTCCTATTCAAGAACGCCGCCGAGCTATTGATGCAAATCCTAAGCTTGTACAGGAAGTGCTTGAACACGGTAACGAGCGCGCAAGAGCAATGGCTCGTGAAACCATGGAAATGGTTCGCAGCGCAATTAACTTCGACTTTTAAAGACCTTAGGGCGGGCATTAGCCCGCCCTTTGATTTTTTCAGGAATATATATGTTTGTAGATCCACATGATGCAGGTCCAGACGATGAGTCCGCAGTTCAAGATACATTAGAATACCTTGAATCATTGCCGCAATTAGCAGGTGACGACACTTTTTCCTTTGCATGTCATCCAGAGGTTTCTTGCTTTAATGCATGCTGCCGCGATTTAAACATGCCGCTGTCCCCTTATGATGTCCTGCGACTACGCCAAGGACTGGGCATGGACAGCACAACCTTTATCAAAGAATACACTGTCATCGAACAGTACCCTAACTCCGGTTTCCCGGTATTGTTCCTTAAAATGACGGATTCTATTGAACAGGAATGTCCGTTCCTTAGCGAAGAAGGCTGCTCAGTATACGAAAACCGCTCTGCCGCCTGTCGTACCTACCCATTAGGTCGCGCCACACATCTTGATGAAAACGGAACAGTTATTGAGCAGTTTGTAGTTGTTAAAGAAGATCACTGTAAGGGCTTTGATGAAGCAAAGCAGTGGACAGCAACAGAATGGCTCAAAGATCAAGGGCTGGACGAATACAACTATTTTGCAGACCGCTACATGAGCATCATTTCCCGCTTCATCGACACAGATCTTGAGTTAACACAAAAACGTGTGCAGATGGCGCTGCTTGCATTCTACCAGCTCGACCATTTCAAAGGGTTTATGGAAGACATGAACCTTATGGATAGAGTCAACGTGCCGGAAGAACGACGCGAAAAAATTATGAATGACGAAAAAGAACGTCTTCTTTTTGCCATGGAATGGATGGAACTCATTCTCTTTGGCACCAGTACAACTCTTTCACATTCCTCATAGTGCAGTACAATGAGTCATAATAACGGTATACCAGCGCACCCTTCAATCTTCCGTGCTGACCAGTGGGACAGCCTGCTTGCAGCTCTGACAGATAAACGTGACCAGCGCATTATATTTACTAACGGCTGTTACGACATTCTGCACCCTGGTCATGTTGACCTTCTCGCTCGCTGCAAAGCAAAAGGGGATATCCTCATTCTTGGCTTAAACAGCGATGACTCCGTACGGTCATTAGGCAAAGGTGACAACAGACCTGTTAACACATTTGGAGTACGCGCATATGTGCTGGCACATCTTGCAAGCATTGATTACGTTGTAGAATTTAACGAATCCACACCACTTGAACTGATTGATGCAGTTCGCCCTGATGTTCTCATTAAAGGCGGGGATTGGGGAATTGATTCCATTGTCGGAAAAGACATTGTAGAAAGCGATGGTGGTGAAGTACTGAGCCTTCCTCTTTTACACGGCTTTTCAACCACATCACTTATCGAGAAGATATGCTCTGGCTGCTAACGTTTTGAGCCAAAAAGAAATTAGAGTCCGCCCTAGCCGTTCCTCTGACAAGGGCGGACTTCTTTTTGCGACATATTGTTCGGGCTAGAAACGCGATTACAGCGTAACATGCCGCAAAATAAAAGATCCCCTTAGCGCCAACAGAGGGGATCTTAGCCAAAAACTATCTTTCCGTACTCCGCTTCCGGCACTGAAACGGCTTACTCTGGACAGTCTGTCCTGCAAAAGCAGAACTCCTAAAAAACATACACTGTAGTAAACATGTTCACCAAAACAGCTTTCTACTGTGCTAGAGGTCACAAAGTGTACCCCGTTGTCTCAGCACTCTATGCTACTCACCACCATATATCTGCCACATGGGGGCAACAAATATACAACCGAACTGTATAGTTTGCCTTTTCTGAAAGGCTACAGCAACTGCCCAATAGTTACTGTATCATAAGGAGCTTATACCTTCGGCGTGGCAGGCATAGAAATGCCGTAAAAACAAGCAACGCTCTTTGTATAAGGGAAAGCACTAGTTGTGTCCTAAAAAATTTTCTGCCGCACGTTTCGACACCAACTGATTGTCAAATACGCTTTTTTCTGTAAGGCTCCAAAACATAGCTTAATTCCAAATGATATACGGAGCGCCTTATGTCATCCGAACACCAGATTCCTTCCGAAATCCTCCTAGAGCTACAAGCTCTTGCTCACGAAAAAGACCCAAATACTGCGGCAACAACACCAGAAGAGCTATTGCAGCTACTTATGCCCCAACATCCCGATATTCTTGCAGATACGCCTTCAGCAATTCTCGCAATCAAAGAAGCCATTTCATACATTGAAAAATAGGATTGTTGTGCAAACTGCTTCTTGTGCTACACAGTTATTATCTATCATCACCTCTTTTTTGCACAAAAAAAGATTAGCCGATTCTCTTTCGACTAACCTTTTTTATGAAATGCTACGCCCAAAAATTCGGTAGGTATGCATTAACATTTCGGATCGTTATTTTTCCGCTTGCATCTGCGGGTATGCATAAAAGCTGCACCAATAACGAAAAAAATTATCGCCAATATAACCGCCGAAGCTGTAATTGCGTCAACTTCATATTTACCTACAACCATACTCAAGCCCTCCGTAACGTTGTTTCCGGTTCTCTACGGTACTACAGTATTTCCCATCGTACCTATTCAGCGAATATCGCAACGCCCTGTCAAACCAACCTGTTATGCCTTTGCTTTCTTCCAATCCACAACCAAAGGGAAAGCAATGAACTGTCGCGTAAACCCATTGCTCACACAACTGCTCGCCATATCGTGCGTAAAAAATCTCTTCACCATTAGTATCCACACAATTTACAAAAAGGTCTTCGATAGTTTTCTTCAAAGAATTATAGATTGTTCACCAAACCTGATTACGCGCCACAGCCAGTAATCCTGTATATCCAACGTATAAGAGGGTGAACGATCCGCTCGTATTGGTGTATTCTAACCACTGACACCTATTGCTAGACAACGCGGTCTTGTCGACGATGGCAGAATATATGAGACAGAATGGGGGAACACATGCGAGTTATAAGCAAAAATGTTACGGACGCGAATTTGAAAGGCTTTGAGCATGTTGGCTCAAGCCGCGATACTGTGAGCTTGACGAAAAAAGGAACACTTAAAGCTGGAAAACCATGGAAAGGACGTTTGGTTTCTGCGCTGGAAACGATGGGGCTGTTCAAAGAATATTGCGCCAAAACACGGTTGGAGATGGAAGAAAGTAACCGTCATGCAGCGTGGACACTCTGGAATGGTCTTGTCCGCAAATATGGTATTGATAATGCGAAAGAAGCACTTTCCAAAACCAGCTCCTCACTGCACGGGATGGATGGTATCAAAGCTCGTCACGGAATCATTAGCCAGAAGGAAGTCAACACGTCAGATCGACTAACCTGCGGCGAAGTATCACAGCTGATGCACAAAGCAAGAAACATCAAATACGCCCGCGACCAGCAAATGAGCAACCTGCACCGCCATGCTCCTATGTCCGAGCACGAAGCAGCTTTTTACGATCGCAAAAACATGCGCACATCACGACTGAGTGATTCCATAAAAAACCATCAGCGGGTAAGAGACTTTGTGAGTAATAAAGAAAATTTACGATTTCTCATGCAAGACTTGCACGAAAATCCCCGTAAATTGAACCAAGCAAGAATAGACTACATTACAGCCAGACTGCTTCAGGAAGTAGGCACAACAAGGCATGAAGGTGTGTTTTCACGCGATCAAATCGTACGCCTTGCGGAACGCGCTCTTAAAGAATCGTTAGAACATAAAGCATCGTGGAGCCGCATGCAGGCTATTAAAATCACGATGAATCAACGTATGTCTGAACCGAGCAAACTATCGCAAGATCTTATAACATTAAAAAACGAAGTGATGGACGAAGCAAAAGCGACAGTCAATCGTCGATATGTTCGCGAAATAGGCGAAGAACTCGGATTCACCATAAAAGCTGCTCAGACACATAGAGTTGTCAAAAAAGTTCTGCGTAACGTTGAAAAAAGGGTCACAAAAGAACATATCTATTTAACAACAGATGACTTTAAGCAAATGACCATCGAGGCATTGCACGCTCTGTACTAATCCAGCTTTACCCTACGCATGTGTGAAAAGCCGTTCTCAAGTGAGAACGGCTTTCTACATTCTTTGATATATAAACTGGGTGAGTTAGATGAACAAATCGATTTCATCGCGAAGCAAACCTTCAGCGATTTTATTACTATCGATTTTATACTCACCGGAAGCAATCTGTGCTTTAATAGCAGCAACTTTGTCTTTCCGGACTTCCGGTGCATTCATAGCTTCTTTGTATGCTTCAGTGCGCAAACGTCCTTCTTCAGAAAAGCTCACTCGATCACCTTTGGACTCAACATCGACAGAAGCCTGTTCGCGTCCTTGCTGTTCACGTCCAGCCTGTTCAATACGGTTGCCTTTTTTTAAGGACGAGCCGTAATCCAGCTGCGCGTTATAATCATAAACTTTCATTCCCTACCTCCACGCTTATAACATGGTCGCATTAACTTTATCTAAAGAAATTGCCCAGAGCTTGTTTAGTACATCTTCTTTTTCATCACCTGAAAGCTTTATCGGCCCAAATTCGCTTTCTTTATATATTTGTAAGGAAAGATTTGGAAAAGGATGTCTAAAAAGCACGGAAAAACCTATATCAATTTCAAGCTGCGTTTTTATTTCTTCCACTATCGGGTTGTTGCTGCCGGAAAAAAGTAAGTTTTCATAAACTTCTCTGGCAACTCGCTCTACAAGCCTCTGGCGATTTTTATCCAGAAGTTTTCTATTAATGTCAGAAAGTTGAGCATCACCATCCTGATAGTCCTGATTTTGCAAAATACGCGCCGAACCACCTGCCCGCGCAATAAGCTGGGCAGAAGTTATTTGCTTCTTGTACTTTCGAAGCATATTTTGCACATAAAATGATTTTACTGTCATGACGCTATACTCTTAATACTCGCTATCGACCTCCTAAAGATAATCTTTAGGCTTCTGTGCATTATAAAAATGATTAGCCATACTTCTAATACACAAAACTAGTTAACGAGCAAAATAGAACAGCACTACAGTCACAGTACTAGCAGCTATAGAATGTGACTACGCCAAACAGCTGCTACATAGTTCAATTAATTGACAAGTGCCATACAAATACAGCACACTACGTCAAGATTTTATTTATTTTATAACCGGAACAAACATACTATATGAATACCCCTGTTTACACCACGCTAAAGCCAATTATACTGGCTTCCGGCTCTCCACGCCGCAAACAATTTCTTTCCGAACTTGGCATTACATTTACAGTTGAGACGCACCCAGGAGAGGAACCGCTTCCTACTCACGATGAAAATCCCGCGGACTTCGCCTGCCGTTGCGCTTTAACAAAAACTATGACTGTCTGCGCAGCTTCGGAACATTTCAGTAGCGCTTGTTTTATCGGTGCGGATACTATTGTAGTGCTTGGCAATGAAATTATGGGCAAACCAGCGGATGATGCCCATGCACTTGATATGCTAAGCAGACTTTCTGGAAACACCCACAAGGTTATCACTGCTACCGCCATTATTTATCCAGACGGAGCCACAGACACATACGCCGTAGAAACTGCGGTTACAATGAAAAAATATTCTGAAACTGCCCTTAAGGCATACATCCGTTCAGGTGAACCTGCTGATAAAGCTGGAGCGTATGCTATTCAAGGAGTCGGTTCTTTTTTAGTAGAACAAATCTGTGGTTCCTGGTCCAACGTAGTAGGGCTACCCGTTGCTGAGTTGCTAGAAAAATTGGAAACAGCAGGGTTTGTAACTCCATCAACCTCATAACCACCCGCAAGGGATTACCTTCAAAGGCATTTTTTATGAGTACCGAACTTTCATTGCGCGACAAGATAGCCGTCCACGCATCACGCTTGGGGCCTTCAGGACTTTCTCCTTACGCACCGGGCACTGTCGGCTCTGCTGTTGCCATCGCGCTTGCTCCTATTTTCTTTATGCCGCTGCCAATGTGGCTTCGTATTGTCGTATTAGCTGCTATCTTTTGCTGGGGAAGTATCCAGATAACGCGCGCTGAACAAATTTTAGGCAGTAAAGATCCCGGAGAAATCGTCATTGATGAACTTGTTGGACAATGGATAACCATTCTCCCGTTCGCTACATTATCACTTTGGTGGATGGTTCTGGCATTTCTGCTCTTCCGGCTTTTTGATATTACAAAACCATACCCCGTTAAAGATTCTGAAAGCTGGCTTTCCGGTGGATGGGGTGTGATGATTGATGATGTTATTGCAGGGTTCTACGCAATGGTCTGCATTGGTGCATTACGCTTCATCATACTATAATCACTTGTTTTAAAAGACATTCATACATCGATACGATGGTTCAGGTTCTTTCTGAAAGCATACAATCAGCAATAGCGATGCAGTCTGCTTCGGACGGTGAGAACCCATCCCCAATGCTATAGTCAGTAATTTGAATTAGGCACAAAAAAAGACTTCGTATAAATACGAAGTCTTTTTTTGTATCGTCCCCTACTCTGCAAAAAATGGGCGTTTTTTACAGAGCAGGGTTAATCTAAGACTTGGAGTTACCTAGAGGTTTTGCGAAGTTACCACAAATGGGCTTCTAACACGATAACCACAGGCAAGCGTTATTAAGCTTTTTCCACACATGAGCTACAGAGGAACCCATAAGCATGTGGCGCATAAAGCTATTTCCAGTACCGGAACGACCCATAGCTACAACTGCAAAGTTACCTTGATCAGAGGTTTCCATGATAACAGAAGCAGGATCATTGGAATGAGCCAACTGGGTTGAGATGGCATCTTCCTTCACACCGTTTGCAACGAGCAGAGCAACTGCATCCGCTACAACCTGATGACTGGTCTTTGAAATAAAACACTGCGCTTTGCGTTGATTGCGGAACTGCTTATTCAGAAACGCAACACTTGGGGAAGCGGTAGTATATTTTTTACCGGGAGCAACATGCAACACAGTAATGGTATGCAATGGGTTACCTGCAACCATACGCGCTACATGTTCAGTGATGTTTCTGGAGGAACGTGAGCCGTCCACACACAACAACACATTCTTGCGGCCATAGATCGATGAAGGGGCAAGCCAAACCGGTCTAGCGCAAGAGCGCTCAATAACTTCTTTTGTGATATCGGTAGAGCCGTTAATCATGCTCTCAAACCATGACTTGCCGCGTTTACCAAGAACAAGGGCGTCATGGTCACCGTTGGCAGCTTCTTCCATCAGATCCCACGCCTTAGAATGGGTCTGCACTCTCGAAAGAAGTGACAAGCGATTACTTGATATACCTACCTGCTTCAGGCTTTCCTGAGCAGTAACCAAGCATGACAGCTGTTCACCTGTTCTAGCTAAGAACTCTTCAGCAACGGTCTCTTTGGCGCTTGAAGACCGTTCACTTGTGCCGAGTAACTGAAGTGTTTTAGCGTTTTGCAGATGAAAAAGTGTAAATTTTGCTAGTTCATCCTGGAAAAAAAAGTCACGTACAAAACGAATACCGTATTGTTTGGTGTGGTCGTTACCAACCCCAATGAGCACGCTACGTTGTGTTCTACTTTGGGACCAAACAGATGATTTCATCAGTGTTGCTTGCTGCATCATACTGTTCACTCACTATTATGTTATTTTTTTGCCTGTGTTGGCGCACAGACCTGACTTGTTAATCAGTTGGTTTTATTGATATACAAAAGTTCTTTTTTTCACAAGGCTTTTGTTACAACCTTCTGGATTAATTATTTATAACACAAAAATCAGTATTTGCAGAATGTTACAATACAAACAGCAGACTTTTTTTACCATATTTGGCAAAAAAAAGTTTTGGAATATTTGAAAAAACCATCAAAAAATATTGCGGATTGAATATTCAATCCGCAATATACGGAAAAGAGGCAGCAAGCAATTTATAGTCTCTTCTCCAGAATGACTGCACGGCTAATACCACATACGTTTGAGTACACAAACAATTTTTTTAAAAAAATGGATAACGAGACTATCGCAGTAACCTATTCTAGTACCACTAACGCATTATGATAAAGCAAACAAAAAAAGCGAGTGCCTGATCGTTTCCACACTGTTTTACAATCTTCAACAAAAGTAAAAACTTTTAAATAATATTTAAGACAAGTTACATTCAATAATCGATGCTTATTTCATCAATAAACAGCTTATTAACTCCCAAAATCAGGTTGTAGCAGGCTCCTTTAAAAGCTGGTACACAGGCACAAACCCTGCATTTACAGAACAGTTTCAGGAGACGACGATATGAACAAACCAACCAGACGCAGTCTGTATTATGGTGCAAATCCATTAAAACGCCCATCAAAAGATGATCTTACGCGCGTCACCGCACGCCCGATGCCTCATCTTCAGCAGGCACAGGAACTTCTCAAACCATATCTCGTTTTCTCAACACTACGTACGGTGCAGGCATTACGTATTCTCGCAAACCTCATCGGGCGAGATTACGGCATATTCAAAACAACACAACTTGCCTACTTGCTCGGTATGTCTAGCCGCATTGTTGAATATAACCTTATTGAGGAATTTCTCGAAACTGCTCTCAAAGATATAAATGATAACAGTGTGTTTATGGTTGAAATAGTTCATTCCTTCGACCACTCAGAGAAACGTAAAAAAGCCAAAAGTGATGACGATGTGTTGCCAGATGAAGTCGTCTTTTTAGTAGTAGAAAAAGACCGCTATGAAGATTGTCCTAAGCAGCTTGCAGGCAATCTTGTACGCATTGCCAACTTTAATCCTCTTGAAGCTCTTGAATATGCAAGCCAGATGGACAAACGAAACCTGACCAGTGAATTTGTATCCGAACTTCGTATTGCCGAACAAAAAGCAGTACACATGACCATGAACGGCAGACGTTTTTATCTCAAGCGCTGGATAAAAGGAAACATAGATAGAATTAACGGTGCAACATCCCAGAAAAACAAAGCCGCAGAAAAAGCCGTTGCCCTGATGCAGGCAGAAGAATGCTTCGCCAAACGAGGAGAATACTGTTCACCACGCGATTCGTACACCTGCACAGTCTGCCAGCAGGTATTCAAAAAGTCGTCGTAGCCAGCAGGCTCTCTATTCAAGCACGCTTCGCAACCGATCTTGTTGAGTAATTCTACAAACATTGCGATCACGCAAACATCTTCACAACACACATACCAGCATCGCACACATTTTTTACAGGATACACATGATTACTGACGAGAAGATAGCTCAAGCACGGCAATACTTTCCACGCGGCTTGTTCCAACCGGAAGGAACCTTCAAATTTTCAATGGATGCTCTGCTACTTGCACGATTTGCGGGAGCGGCAAAATATCGAACAGCTGTTGATCTGGGCACAGGGTGCGGGGTAGTCGGGCTTACTATGCTTCTCGAAAACACACGTCTCTCCATGACAGGCATTGAGCTGCAAGAAATACTTCTCGAAGCCGCACACCAAAACGCCGCACACCTAGGGCTTGCTTCTCGTTTCACAGGAACATTAACAGATGTTGCCGCAATCCGTGACAGCGGAATTACAGCAGAAAGTGCAGATATCGTTGTTTCCAATCCGCCCTACCGCAAACCTAATCAAGGACGCCACTCTGCAACGCAAGAGCGCACCTGTGCCTTATTTGAAACAGAAGGCTCTTTAAAAGCGTTTGTGCAGGCAGCATCTTTTCTGGTAAAAAATAAGGGATCATTTTGCTGTATTTTCCCTTCTGAACGCCTTGAAGAATTGCTGAGTGCTTGCACCATGCACAAACTCACACCTAAGCGTCTGAAATTTATTCACAGCAAGGCAGATCAAAAGAGTACGCTAGTGTTGCTTGAAGCCCGAAAAAACGGTAATTGCGGTATAGTTGTCGAACCACCGCTCGTTATGTATAGCGGCACTGGCGACAAGACAGCTCTGACAGACGGGGCTATTGCATATTGTCCCTATCTTGAATGTAATGCACGTGGGCGATAGCCAACAGGAGAATGTATGATTGGTATGTTTCGTAGAAGAGAACGTCTGCTCCCGACAGAAAGCAACGCTAAATCTATGATTGTTTCTTTTGAGCAATCACGGCTGGACGGCGGCTTTACGCCGCAGGCAACCGCGTCCACATGCATAGATGCAGTGAGCCAACATTCTATTCAATCCCTGCTCGTTCCTTGTGGACTTGCTCGAACCTACGGATTAACTGTTCCCGCATCGCTTCCGCTCATTATTCAGTTATCTACAGCAAGCAAACATGCAGTGCCGTCATGGAACCGTACCGTTGTCTGCACAGTGCTCGAAGCACTCCGCGCCGGAGCCGATGCCGTTGCATTACAACTTGCCATAGGCAACGAGTATGAAGAAAAAATGATGCAAGATTTTTGCAGCATCAGTGAAGAAGCACATTCCTACGGGTTGCCTGTCCTTCTTTCCATCTGCGCAAAAGGCGACAGGATTGTGCAGGAATATGATCGCGCCCTTATTGCAGATTCAATAAGCTTTGGGAGCGAACTCGGCGCTGATATCGTTGCAGTTCCATACTCAGGGCATCAACCTAGTTTTGCGCAGGCTGTTAACGAATCAACCGCCCCTGTTGTACTCGCAGGGACACACGGTGCAGCAAACTTCGATGCATACTGCAAATCGGTAGAAGCTGGCATTGCAGCCGGAGCAGAAGGCGTTATCGTTCCGTTCCAACTCCTTTCACAAGAAAACCCTGTAGAAGGTCTGGAGCGTATTCAGAGCTTAGCAGTTCAACCAGAAGAGCCTAAGGAAGCTGATGTTTAAAATAGCAGTCCTTTTTTTCGTGATCGTCTGGATCATGAGCTTTTTTATGAGCAAGCGCCGGAAGGTGATTCGTGATTCGAATCACCTCTTTCAGCTTATCATCAGTGCGGCAATCATCTTCAGCGGCATAACAATGCTACGCAATTCCGAAATCGCTTCTAATACCCCACTCTACTTTCTTTCATTGGCTATTCTTTTTGGCAGTGCATGGTTCATTGCAAGGCTTCTGCTGAACGTAGTAACGCGCCGTAAATAATCCTATCAACAGGCTACACACATGGTGGCGCTGATGGAAAAAGAAGGTCTTCGACGACGCTACCGCCGGCTTTAAGAGGTCTCCGACGGCGCTGCCGCGAGCTTCAAGAACCTTTCTCGAAGAAAGGTTCTTAAAAATCTCCAAAGACTTTTATCCGCGATACCAGCCCGTTTTTTACACCACCTCGCGGCTTATGCACCACTACCTTACTCAATAAAATCGATACGCAAAAAATCAAGTTCCTCCAGTTATCCAAAAAAATCCCCTAATCGGGGTTAAGAGGACACATGTTCATACAAAAGAAAGGATGGAGTAAGAACTCCACCCTTTCTTGATTGCTTGTTCCATCCTTGAATAAGTCCTTTTATTATAAACTTATTCAAGATCCTGATATAAATACAAATTCACCTAAACGGGGTCAAGGGGACATGTCCCCTTGCGGGGGTGCAGGGGGCAACGCCCGCCTGCCCGTCGGAGACCAAAAAAGATACAACGTAAAAAGGGTGGCACATCTGCACCACCCTTTTTATTTCAATGTATTATCTAACTTCACCGAAGTATTCTTCGGACTTTTCGCGAAGCTTGAATTTTTGAATTTTCCCTGATGCTGTCATCGGGTATTCTTTTACAAATGCTATGTAACGCGGAACCTTATGCCATGCGATTTTGCCACGGCAGTAATCACGTACATCTTCAGGGGCAAGATCATAGCCTTCTTTATTGATAATAAAGGCAGCAACCTCTTCACCATATTTGCGGCTTGGAATACCGACAACTTGAACGTCGTGTACGCCGTCCATGCCGTAGAGGAATTCTTCGATTTCACGCGGATAGATATTTTCACCGCCACGGATAATCATGTCTTTGATACGGCCTGTGATAACGACGTATCCATCTTCGTCCATGACTCCGAGATCGCCGGAATGCAGCCAGTTGTCTTTATCAATCGCTGCTTCTGTGGCTTCCGGCATGGCGTAGTAGCCTTTCATGACGTTGTAGCCTCGGCAGACAACTTCGCCTTGTGTACCGCGTGGACATTCTTCACCTGTTTCTGGATCAATAATGCGTACTTCGATTCCCGGCATTTTCTTGCCTACGGACTGGGTTCGACGTTCGAAGCTGTCATGCGGCAAGGTCTGGGTCATAACCGGAGAACCTTCAGTAAGACCATAGCAGATGGTTACTTCTGTCATGTTCATATCTTCGATAACACGCTTCATCAGCGGCTCGGGACAGATGGAGCCTGCCATAATGCCGGTACGAAGCGATGAGTAATCAAATTTGGAGAACATCTTATGCTCAAGCACTGCAAGGAACATTGTCGGTACCCCGTAGAGGGCGGTGCAGTGTTCCTGATCTACAGAAGCCATAATGTGCACAGGTGAAAAGTTTTCCAGAATAACGAGCGTTGCACCGTGGTTTACTGCGGCAAGAACACCGAGCACACAACCAAAGCAGTGGAACAGCGGAACAGGCAGACAGAGTCTGTCCTTATTGGTAAAACCTTGGTTTTTCCCGATCCAGTATCCATTTAGACCAATACCTACATGTGTCAGCATAACCCCTTTCGGGAATCCTGTAGTACCGGAAGTGTACTGCATGTTGACCACATCATATGGAGAGAGTGTAGCTTGTCGTTCAAGGTATTCATCTTCAGAAACCATCGCCTGCATAGCCATGATTTCAGGAATGGAGTACATGCCTCGATGCTTTTCAACACCAAGAAACATGACGCGCTTCAGTGACGGAAGCTTATCGACGTTAAGCTTGCCGCGAGGCTGATGACGCAGCTCGGGAATCATATCGTAAATAGTCTGAACAAAGTCATGATCGCGGTATCCATCCATAATGAACAGGTTCTCGCATTCAGACTGAGATAGCAGGTATTCTAGTTCGCTTTTACGGTAGTTGGTATTTACGGTTAGTAGGATGGCACCAATTTTTGCTGTCGCAAACTGTAGTGCAACCCAGTAGGGAACGTTTGTTGCCCAAACAGCAACTTTTTCGCCCCGCTGAACACCAAGAGCCATAAGCCCTTGCGCCAGATCATCAACCACCTTGCCAAATTCTTTGTAGGTCTGCCGGTAATCACGGTCTACGTATACAACGGCATCGTTGTCAGGATATTTTTCGACCGTTTCATCAAGAATCTGACCAAGGGTCTTTTCGCGAAGTTCGAATGCTTGCATGGAATTTCCTAGTCAGGGTAGTAGATTACTGCGTAAATTTCAGCCTCTTCACCATCTGCCGCACCTACGTAATGCGGAACAATGGAGTTGAAATAGACGCTGTCGCCAGTCTCAAGTACGTGTTCTTCTTTGCCATAGCGCACAAGCAGCTTGCCGGAAGTAACCACAATAAACTCTTCGCCCTGATGTGAAGATATCTTACGGTCTTCTTCAGCTTCAGGAGTAATATGGATAAAAAATGGTTCCATATTACGGTCAGTTTTGCCTTTGCCTAAAGAGTGGAACAAAAAGCTTGGGTTTTTATCGCCAGCTTTCTGCATTGTAAGATCAGCCTCACGGGACTCTTTACGTACAATCAACGGGTCAACAGAAATTTCATCATCCATAAATGTGCCGAGGCGAACGCCAAGTGCACGGGCTATTTTTTGCAACGGCGCAATAGAAGGATACAGGTCTTCTTCCTCTAAAGCGGTTACAAATAATTCTGTTAAATCAGCCTGTTCTGCAAGCTCTGCGCGGCTTAAGCCCCGCTCTTCCCTGAACTTGCGAATGCGATTTCCTAATTTTTCAGTCGCCATGGTCTCTCCATACTACAAAATTGTTCAAATAAGATTTAACAGGTAGCCGACGTTACAAGAATATTCAAGTGTTCAACAGTGGTGTTTCGCGCTTATATTCTCATTATTATACAGAAGAGTAATCGTATCATACATGATTGTAGGATGTTATAAATAAAGCCGGATTTAGCAAAATTGTAATCAGTATATTCGAGTCTGTGCGTCCCTTTTCTCCTCCATGTATTTACGATAAGGTTCTGCATGACTCATCGTGTACGCCGTAAGCGCTATATCATTACTGGTCAGGTTCAGGGTGTTGGATTTCGTCCTTTCGTGTATAGAATTGCCTTGGAAAACAAGGTGACTGGCACTGTAAGCAATACTTCTGATGGAGTGTTTATTGAAGTGCAAGGGGATGATGTAACACTAGCTGGTTTTGCATTCGACTTGGTAGACAAACTGCCGCCACTTGCGGAAGTGACCTCGAAGACAGAGGAAGAGCTTCCCGCTGTAGACGGTGAAAACAGCTTTATAATTTTGGAAAGCGAAGGCAAACAGGGCAACCGTGTCCTTATCAGTGCCGATGTTGCTACGTGCGATGACTGCCTGCGGGATATGTCTGATCCTGATAATCGCAGGTATGAGTATCCTTTTACCAACTGCACCAATTGCGGCCCGCGGTATACCATTACTCGTTCCATTCCTTACGACAGGGCAAAGACTTCCATGTCCTGTTTTCCGCTATGTCCCGACTGTAAGAAAGAATACGAAGACCCGCTCGACAGACGTTTTCATGCCCAGCCGAACGCTTGTGATGTTTGCGGCCCTTATGTCTGGTTGACTGAGCCGGATGGAGTGGAAGTGTGCCGTGGCACTGAAGCTATTGCGCAAACAGCGGCAGGTCTTGCAGAGGGTAGAATCGCAGCCGTGAAGGGGCTTGGCGGCTTTCATCTTGTATGCATGGCAACAGGTACTCAGGGGCAGCAAGCTGTAGAGACATTGCGAACCCGAAAGAACAGGTGGGGCAAGCCGCTTGCTGTGATGGTGAAAGACATTGAAACCGCTCGCACGATAGCAAATCTCACAGATGCAGAAGAAGCGTTGTTGCAAACGAAAGAGCGCCCGATAGTTCTGTGTAAACAGCGTGGCGATGCTCCGTTAGCCGCGGCACTGAATCCAGGTACACAGTATATCGGCATTATGCTTCCCTACACCCCACTTCATCATATTCTTTTTAAATATTACGCAAAGCAGACTAGCGAGCTACCTGTTCTGGTTATGACGTCCGGTAATATGAGCAGCGAACCTATTGCTCTTGGGAACCGTGAAGCTCTTAAGCGTTTGCATTCTCTTGCAGATATTTTCCTACTTCATAATCGCGACATTTTGGTGCGCGTGGATGATTCGGTTGTGCGTGTCCAAAAAGATACAGGCAAGCCACAATTTTTGCGCCGCGCCAGAGGTTTTGCACCGCGTCCTGTTTTTATGACGGAGAAAGCACCGTCAGTGCTCGGGGTAGGTCCCGAACTTAAGAATACGCTTTGCTATACCCGCGATAATGAGGCGTTTGTTTCACAGCATATTGGCGATATGCAAAATCTCGAAGTGTACTCATTCTATGAGGAAATTGCAGAATTTTTACCGCAAATTCTTGAGGTAAACGTCGAGGCTGTTGTTCATGACCTGCATCCCGATTACATGACAACCCGCTTTGCCCATGAATATGGGAAGAAGCATGATATACCCGTCTTAGGGCTTCAGCACCATGCAGCGCATATCTACAGTGTTCTGGCAGAAAATAAATTTACAGGAACTGCACTTGGGCTTGCGCTGGATGGAACTGGCTTTGGAGAAGACGGGACTATATGGGGAGGCGAATTGCTGTGTGTGAATAACCAGTCGCTGGAGCAATCAAGGCTCGGCAGATTTGCACATATCCCGCTTCCCGGTGGAGAGACAGCCATACGCGAACCGTGGCGCATAGCACAGGGCATTCTTTGGAGTGCTGGCATACAGCGTTCCGAAAAAGAATGGACATGGGAGCAGGATTTTGCCCAGCAGGCAACGTTGTTACCACAATTGCTGGAACGTAACATTAATACACCGCTAACATCATCCTGTGGGCGTTTGTTTGATGCCGTATCTGCCTTGCTCGGAATATGTCATGTCGTAACCTATGAGGGCGAAGCCGCAATTTTACTAGAAAACGCACAAGATTTAACAGTATCAGAAGCGTATGAATGTCATGTGCAACATACTAACGGAGTTCTTGTGTTGGACACCGTCAGCTTATTTCTTCAGTGCTATAGAGATTGGGAGCAAGGTGTTCCGAATAGTGTCATTGCCCGCAAGTTTCATCTAGGGCTTGTGCAGGGTTGCGCAGAGCTGGCAGTTCAAGGAATGCGTGATACTACGCTTAATACGATAGCTCTTTCAGGTGGAGTTATGCAAAGTTTTACTATCGGGAAAGAGCTTCCAGAAGCACTTGCAGCTCAAGGGCACACTGTGATTCAGCATACACAATTGCCGCCTAACGATGGGTGCATATCGTTAGGACAAGCAGCATACGGTAGGCAGTGGTTATTGAATCAGAGTGAGTAGTGTATTCGGCATGCGTCGGTATGCGCCGTGATGCCTCCGGCGGGTCTCCGACGGGCAGGCGGGCGCTGCCCCCTGCACCCCCGCAAGGGGACACGTCCCCTTGACCCCGTTTAGGTGAATTTACATTTATATCAAGATACTGAATAAGTTTATAATAAAAGGACTTATTCAAGGATGCAACAAACAATAAAGAAAGGGTGGAGTTTTTTACTCCATCCTTTTTTTTGTATGAACATGTGTCCTCTTAACCCCGATTAGGGGCTTTTTTGGGAGGGGAGGACGAAGAGGGTTAGTTCTTTTCGACGTAACTGGGGGAACTTGATTTTTTGCTTGTCGATGTTATTGGGTAAGGTAGTGGTGCGTAAGCCGCGAGGCAGTGTAAGAAACGTGCTGACCTCGCGGGTAAAAGTTCTGGGAGAGTCCAGAGAACCTTCTTTCTGTAGATTGTAATTTGGTCGCCGAAGGCACATGGTAGCGAGACGTTGAGACCTTTCTTCGAGAAAGGTTCTTAAAGCTCGCGGCAGCGCCGTCGGAGACCTCTTGAAGCCCGCGGCAGCGTCGTCGAAGACCTTTTTAAGCATCATCAGCATGTGTGCATTTGGTATGCGCCGTCGAAGACCTTCTTTTTCCACCAGCGCCACCATGTGCGTAGTTAAAAGACATCTAATAAAAAACGAGGCAAAACATGCGTTCTGCCTCGTTTTTTATTCAATTTCGAAAAGTAGATGCTGCGCGCAGCTGCATCGACATACTTTTTTACTTTGGCTGCAACAAAAGCACAAACTGATTGTTAGAGCTTCAGTGAACCTCTAAATTCTTCAAGATCAGTAATATTCATTTCTTCCATCAGCTTTTCAAGTTCGTTTACAAGACGGAATGAAAAGTCAGGGCGGAGGAAGTTTGCTGTGCCAACCTGTACTGCATGTGCGCCAACAAGGATAAACTCAAGCACATCTTCAGCAGAAGCAATGCCGCCCATGCCGATAACCGGAATAGAAACAGCTTTGCACACCTGATGAGTACAGCGCAATGCAACTGGTTTAATTGCAGGACCGGAAAGCCCGCCGATCACATTTGCGAGAAGAGGCTTACGGGAACGGATATCAACGCCCATTCCGGAAAGAGTGTTGATACAAGATATTACATCTGCACCAGCATCTTCTACTGCTTTCGCAATGGTTGTGATGTCGGTAACATTCGGGCTAAGCTTGATGATAACAGGCTTGGTTCCAGCAGCTTTCTTTACAGCACTTGTAACACTCGCTGCCAGCAACGGATCTTGCCCGAAAAGAATGCCACCTTCCTGCACGTTAGGGCAGGAAATATTCACTTCAATCGCTGCAATACCTTCTTCGGCTGCAAGTACGCCTGTTAACTCGCCAAACTCAGCAGGGTCGCATGCGTAGATGTTTGCAATAACCGGAAGTTCTTCTGTAGGAAGTTTTGGAAGCTTTTCTTTGATAAAAGTTTCCACACCGGAGTTCTGCAAACCAACAGCATTCAGCATACCGCACGGGGTTTCCGCAATACGCGGCATTGGATTGCCAGCACGCGGCTGAAGGGAAAGCCCTTTTACAACAATACCGCCAAGGGTTGTAAGGTCGCCGTAGGGTGCGAACTCAACACCGTATCCAAATGTACCGGATGCAGTAAGAATAGGGTTTTTAAACTGTAAACCGCTAGAGCCGGGAAGCGCTACGTTCATCGTCATTTAAGCCTCCTTACTCTTCGTCCAGAATAATTTGATCCGACCAGAACACAGGACCATGTTCGCATGCCTGTGCGCGACCAGCTGCCACACCTTTTGCTGTCATTTTATCGGTGGTTTTGGTTACACAACCCAAACATGCACCAACACCGCACGCCATGCGGTTTTCTAAAGAAAGCTGACAACGGGCGTTATGTTTAGCCGCAAAGCCCTGAATCGCACGTAAAAACGGCGTAGGACCACAAGCAAGTACAAGACCATCGCTCTCTGCATATTCCTTAATACTGGTTTCCACCAAATCAAGAAAATGAGCCAAGTCATCAGGACCACGCTCAAGATGGCTTGCTGCGGTAATACGTTCATTCATAGATTCGAACGGGTAGCAGTTCAAAGGCATTCTGTGCCCGAACTCCATGTGCAGGTTCCACGGCTGTGGATGCTTTTGTGCGTATGCAACAAGCGGCGCAATACCAATACCGCCAGCCAGCAGCAACGTAGAAGTTTTTTCTTCTACGGCAAATGGAGTACCAAGAGGTCCCCATACCACAACTTTATCCCCTGCTTTTAACTGTGCAAGACGCTTTGTTCCACGCCCTACAACCTGAAAAAAGATTACCAGATCGCGTTTGCTTACGCGACAAATTGAAAAGGGACGCGCCCACATCATATCAAGCGCCCACCCTTCCGGGCGAAGCATCACAAATTGGCCTGGCTGCCAGTCTGCCCAATCCGGGCGCTCAATGCGTAGGGCGAAAAAAAGGCTTTCGCCGGATACTGATCCAAACGGGACAGTATCAAGGACTGTAAGTGTAGTGCATTGTTCCTGATGCATAATTCCTGTAACCTTATTGCATTTTTTTTAAGCAGTTACCTCTGCCCAAAGCATGCAAATCCTGATAATAAAGTATTACCCGTACGTCGGGCTGTATACGTGTACGTTCTTTCTTCTTAGCTCGCAATCAATACTTTGCGCAGAATTGACTATTTAAGACTGCTCATTTTAAGAACGTATCATAATTATCCTGCTTAGATAATTTTATTCATAGATTTATTAACCATACAAATGCAGTAGAAAAAATCATACGCACACACTGCTGCTTTGACACCATACCCAAAAACATTGTTAGCGTATCATATGCAAATACCAAATAGCGCTGCCTGTAGGTAACTCAAGCCAAACCGTACAAATTAAAAATACAGAAAAAAAAGACAGTTAAACCAGCCATCTTTCCCTTTTCTCTTCCTGCTCTTATGTTCTTTCGTATTCTAATGATAGCATGGCGGTGCAAAAGAGTTTCCACGAGACGAGTATTAGAGTTGCCAACCACTAATTCAATAGGTATGAGCTACACCGCAGACTACGACGAAAATTATTTCCGCCAGCAAATTTTTTTCAAGCAATTGTACGGCAGTTGCTTAAACCACCTAGGTGCGGCGGAATCATAAGAGATATATATTATGGAAAATAAACCTGAAATTTTGGCACCTGCCGGTGATAAGAATGCATTTCTTGCAGCAATTGCTGCCGGTGCAGACGCTGTATACCTTGGCTTAAAGCACTTCTCCGCTCGTATGGCGGCGGACAACTTCTCCTCTACTGAATTATCCAAGATGGTAGAACTTGCCCACAAGGAAGACCGCAAAGTCTATGTAGCAATGAACACTCTTGTTAAGCCGGGTGATCCTGACTCCGCAGCACGTCTTATCGGCAGACTTCAGCGCGATGTAGGCCCTGATGCGCTCATCATGCAGGATCTCGGTATGGTTGAAGTTGCAAAGCAAGTTGGATTTACGGGCGAACTGCATCTGTCCACATTGGCAAACGTAACCCATCCCGCAGCGTTCAAAGTCGCGCAGGACATGGGCGTAGATCGTATTATTCTTCCGCGTGAATTAGATATTGATGAAGTCCGCCAGTGCAGTGATGCATGCCCTGAAGACATGACACTCGAAATGTTTGTACACGGTGCACTTTGCTACTGTGTTTCCGGTCGCTGTTACTGGTCAAGCTACATGGGTGGTAAATCTGGACTGCGTGGGCGCTGCGTTCAGCCTTGTCGTCGCGTGTACCAACAGAAAGCGCGTAAAGGTCGCTTCTTCTCCTGTCAGGATTTATCGTTGGATGTTCTGGCAAAGACGCTTCTTCCTATTGAAAATCTCAAATCATGGAAGATCGAAGGGCGTAAAAAAGGACCGCATTACGTTTACTACGTAACCACCGCATACAAATTATTACGCGACCATCCTAACGACCCGAAAGCACGCAAGCAGGCTGAGCAAATTTTGGAACAGGCACTCGGACGCCCTTCCACACACAGCACATTCCTGCCGCAAAAACGTCGTTCTCCTGTTAATCCGGGTGAACAGACCAGCTCTGGTCGTCTTGTGGGTAAAATCACCGTTGAACCGCCGAAAAAAGCGAAAAAAGGTGAACGCACCTACCCTAAATATTTCTTCAAGCCACGCTTTGAACTGCTTAAGGCGGATTATCTACGAATCGGGTACGAAGATGAACAGTGGCACTTTACCGACCGAGTTCCGCATCCTGTACCAAAGAACGGAACCTTTGTGCTGCGTGCTCCTGCCGGTAAACGCCCGAAAAGCGGCACGCCTGTCTTCTTGATTGACCGTCGTGAGCAGGAAATGATCAAAATTCTGCGAGAATGGGAAGGCAAGCTTTCCCGTTGCAAAGGCAGAAAAAGTGCTTCTATTGAAGCAAACGTCATCTACCCTGCAAAGGGTAAGCGTCCACGCTCCATGACAATTTTGATGCGTGACCACCTGCCGCACGGCAAACAGGGCAAAGCTGGTAAATTTACCGACACTGCTAACGGAATCTGGCTCGGTCAGCGTTCGTTGAAAACTGTAGGGCGTACTCTCTTTGGTCGTATGTCATGGTGGCTTCCACCAGTAATCTGGCCAAACGAAGAAAACAAATGGCGCTCTATGATTAAGCAGGCACTGCGTCAGGGTGCTCGCCACTTTGTTCTCGGCTCTCCTTGGCAAGCTGCCTTTTTTGAAGGTGCTCGCAATATCGACCTTATCGCAGGCCCGTTCTGTAACCCGTCCAACCCTGCTGCCATCGCAGCATTAAAAAAGATGGGCTTCAAGGGCGCGATAGTTTCTCCTGAGCTGTCTCAGGAAGATATTATGGAACTGCCTAAACAGAGCTGTCTACCACTCGGTATTGTTCTGTACGGCTACTGGCCTATGGGCATCTCCCGCTTCCCTCTGGAAGGCGTAAAGCCGAATGAACCATTCTATTCTCCAAAAGGTGAATGTTTCTGGCTGCGTCGCTATGGTCAAAACTCATGGATTTACCCGGGGTGGCCAATGGACATTGAAAAGAACAAACAGCAGCTTCTTCAGGCTGGGTACACCATGTTTGTTAAACTGATGGAAAAACCACCAGCAGCAGTACCGGAAGCAAAACGCACCTCCCCATTCAACTGGGATTTAACGTTGTTATAACAGCAATACACAAAAACGGCTGTCCTTTATAAGGACAGCCGTTTTTTCATTCTATTATATGTACCGCAGACAGAGCGCATGCTGTAATTTTGCAAAGCAGAAAATTATTCCACCGGACGTTCCATAATTTCAAACGGAATAGTTTGCTGCATTCCTTTGAGAAAGCTTCGAATTTCACGTTCCTGATGCGGTGAAAACGTAATTTTCAGCACACAGTCGTAATTATCAACCACAGATGCGTATCCGAGGTTGTCCTGCGCTTCTAATAAAAAGCGAAACATGCCGATATATTTCTTCTCAATCTTTGCATACAGCATCATCGACCAGCTAGGAGCCGGTAACGGTGGACGCGGTTTTCTTGTGCGTTTTTTTCCCATAGTGATTCCTTCGGTGGTGGAAATTGGCTCATTTCAAACTCCTTGTCAATAAAGCGTTATTACCTGCGACTACAACGCTGAATACACATGCGAGTTTTTGCTAACCGGCGCACACTCTGCTAGTATGAAACTATTGCACACAAACTTATCGGAGAAATGAGTATTACCACCTTCTTAGAACTTAAAAATATCACTCGCAGGTTTTCCGTAGACCAGCCTTTATTTTCGACAGCTCCCAGAGAATTAACAGCCGTTCGTGACGTCAGCCTTGCCATTGCCAAAGGAACAACGCTCGGTTTGGTTGGGGAAAGTGGCTGTGGTAAATCTACATTGGCAAAAATTGTTGCACACCTGCTCCCGCCATCTTCCGGCGATATTTTACTGGAAGGCGAATCCATATGGCACGGAAGCAGCGAAACAATACGTTCTTTGCCCCAGCGCATCCAAATGATTTTCCAAGATCCTGTGTCGTCACTGAACCCACGTAAGAACATTGGGAAAAGTATTCAGGAAGCGCTGGATGTACACCGTATCGGCAAATCCAGTGACAGAAAAAAAACTGTAACGGACTTGCTAGAACGCGTCGGCATGCGCGCCGAACATTACGCACGTTACCCACATGAATTTTCCGGTGGTCAACGGCAGCGTATCGCAATTGCCCGCTCTTTGGTGCTAAATCCCGACTTTATTGTATGCGATGAGCCTGTTTCTGCGCTGGATGTATCTGTTCAAGCGCAGGTACTGAACCTGCTTAAAGAACTGCAAACCGCATTCGGGCTGACGTACCTGTTTATCTCGCACGACTTGGCAGTAGTTGGGCATGTAAGCGATGTAATCGCAGTTATGTACCTTGGTCGCATTGTCGAACTTACAGATGCACAAAAATTATTTGATAATGCGCTGCACCCTTACACCCAAGTACTTTTGCAAGCTGTACCCGTCCCGATTCCAGGAAGGCGGCATGCTGCCAAAGCACAAAACGGCGACTTGCCAAGCCCGTTAACACCGCCGCAAGGTTGTCCTTTTCATCCCCGTTGTTCTAAAGCCATGCAAGTTTGCAAAGAGGTAACTCCCAACTGGCTTGAAGTGGAAAAAGACCACCATGTCCTGTGTCATTTATACTCCTAGATGTCGTTTGTGAAAAAACTCACTTGACGGATAGTCATCTAATGACCATAGTTAGTTGTACCCACACAGGGGAGAAATAGAGATAAGGAGTGCCACATGGCGGTTACAGAATTTTCTAAGGCAGTTAAATCTATCAGCGAAGTTCTTATTTTTGAGAACTGGCTACGCTTCTACTTCATCAGCGAAGAGGAAGGAGAGAAGCTTTTCATACGTATTCCCGAAAAAGCAGATATGCGTATTCGCGAAAACTGGCCGCATCTTCATTCACTTGCTGACGCACTTAACAACAAGGAAATCACTCCGGAAACCTCCCGTGAAGCAGTTGTTGTTCACGTTTCAAACGAACTTGACGGTAGCAGCATGAAAGCAGGCATGGCAGAGCGTGTTTTCAACAGCACAACCTTCCAGTTTGAACTGCACTTGTTCAGCATGTGGGTAGAAGGACACGAATCACAGCTCGATCAACAATTCCTCGACTTTGGCAACTGGCTCACCATGTATGCAGAATGGAAACAGTCTGACAAAGTTAAAGGCTACATCGAGGAAACTCGTGAAAAAATGAAAGCAGCAGAAGCTGCAACCGCAACAGAGACTACTACTAAAAAACAATAGTATCTGTCTCACCTAAGAATCGTATTGTTAGCGCAAAAAAACAGGCACCGGAAAATTCCGGTGCCTGTTTTTTTTTGATGAACACAATGTTGGGATAGCCTACGTTTTGCGATTACAATCTCAAAGCAATCAAGATTATCATACTATTCTTCAACTAGCCCCCTAGCCATAGGCAAAAAAAAGCGCTCACAACAATTTAAAAATCGTCGTAAGCGCTTTTTTATTTCTGGTACCCGGGGCCGGACTTGAACCGGCACGTCCTTGCGGACGAGAGATTTTAAGTCGCTGTACGAACCTTCACAGATCCTCACAAATGAAATTCAACCATTTGACTTAAAAGAGTTTTTCATATTAAGCTTTTCACAGTTCATAACCTGTATCCCCACTATTTCAGCTACAAAATGGGGACAATAATGGAGAGCTTATGGCAAAATTCAAATGGAACTCGACCTCAATTAGAGGCATTCGGTACAGAGAGCACCCAACACGCAAGCATGGGGTAAAAAAAGATCGGTATTTTGCGATTTGCTACCAAAAGGACGGGAAAAGACGCGAGGCCGCTCTTGGATGGGCTTCTGAAGGCTAGACAATAGACAAAGCCTTTGCGCAACTTTCAAAACTTAAAGAAGCTGCTACGACTGGCGAAGGGCACACGACCCTCAAAGACAAACGCCAAGCAGCAGAACAGAAACAGCAACAAAAGAAAGCTAAACGAATCACACTAGATGAATACTGGTCTTCTGCCTACCTTGCCCACGCTCAGAGAACTAAAAAAAAGTCATGGCACAAGGAAGAAAGCCATTACAGAAATCATCTCTCTCCATTGTTGGGAAAGACTTCTCTCTGCGATATTTCAATGCATCACTGGGATTCTCTTGTTAGCCGCCTGACTTCTCAGAAACTTTCTGAACGCTCTGTTGAGTATATCTCCGGAACACTGCGAAGAGTGCTTCGTCATGCCCATGATCGTGGAATTACAGATTCTCCACCGCCCTCTGGAAAAAAAGTGGGAGCGACCGCTCCCACCAATAACCGCAGAATGCGAATTATTACTCCAGAAGAAAAGGTATTAATTCTTAACGAGCTAAAAATCTCTGACCTTCAAGCATGGCGCATTACTCTATTCGCGTTTCTAACTGGTTGCAGAGCGAGCGAAGCCTTTTCTCTTGAATGGCGTAATGTAACCGCCAACGGAATAAATTTTGAGAACACTAAGAACTCAGAATCCAGAACTATTCCGATGAGCACCCCACTACGTGAGCTTATTGCATCAATTGCTACAGGCGCGCCAACTGAAAAAGTTTTTACCAATGCCCACATGCGAACCTACAAAGAAGCACCGTCGCCATTCAGAACAGCTGTAAGCAGACTTGGATTAAATGAAGACAGAGCACGTCTAGACTGTATCTCTTTTCACAGCATCAGGCACACTGTTGCCACAGAACTAGCAAAACAAATCGATATTCGCTCACTCATGGATATCATGGGGTGGAAGGTTCCTGCGATGGCTTTGCGGTATATGCATGGAGATGATAGTTCTAAACTACGTGCTTTAGAAAATATACAATCATTATAGACTTTATAGACAAAAATCATACTGAAAGTTATCACTCACTGATATACTTTGGAGGGGTAACTAATGTTCGCAAAACAACTATCGCTTGTTGAAAAAAATACAATACAAAAAAATAAGAAAAACCTTGGCTACAAAGGGATTGAACAACGAAAAAGTCGTGAATTAGTTTTTGCCTTTGTCGAACCCATAGGCGGCGGCGCTAAAGATGCAGCCAGAAAACTAGAAGAGTTATTGAAATCTGCTGAATTCGATTACGAAGTAAACCCCATCTCTATGAGTTCAATAATTGAAGAAGAAGCTACAAGGCTCGGCTTCGAAGAGGGTGAAATAAAAACAGACCTCATTGGACACAATGCTTCAAAAGCCGCAAGCAAAATATATAAACTACAACGATGGGGGAATACCCTTAGAGAACGCTTTGGTTTCGACCATCTTGCCAAAATAGCAATCTCTAAGATCGTGGAATTTAAAGTAGATAATGACAGCTACGAAACAGCTGAAGGAGCTGTTACTGTTCAAAAACCGGACAAAATCGCTCACATTATCAGGTCAGTAAAACATAAAGATGAGTTAAAGCTGTTAGAGTCCATCTATGGAAAAATACTCTTTCTTATTGGAACAAGTGGCAGCCATTCTCAACAACTTGAAAACTTTAGGTCATGCAGCAACGGTCAACGCCAACAAGATCAGCGTAAAAAAGAATATGACTTTCTAAGCAAAATTGACCAAAAAGAAGGAATCAAAAATGGCCAACAAGTTCGAGAAATCTTCCACAAAGCAGATCTATTTTTAAACAGCCAGCACAATAATCTCTCTCGTGACTTATCTCGCTTTTTAAATCTTCTTTTTGGACGACAAATTATTAGTCCAACAGTCGAAGAAACCATGATGGCTAAAGCTTTTTCAGCTCGCCTTCGCTCTACATGTTTATCTAGACAAGTAGGTGCTGCAATTTGTGATAGTAATAATGAACTAGTTTCTATTGGATGGAATGATGTACCTGCATACAAAGGAGGATTAACGACAGATCATACAAGAAATTATGAAAAAGTTATGTGCAAAGAACTTGGCGAATGCAGAAGTAAAGTCGAAATTTCATCTTTACTTTCAAATATTTATAATAACTTAAAAAAACAAGGGATGCTAAAAAAAACATGTAAAGAACAAGATATTTTTGAACTCCTTGAAGATGCTGGTTTAAAAAACCTTATTGAATTTTCTCGAGCTATCCATGCGGAAATGGAGGCGATTTTAAGCGCAGCCAGAACGTCCAAAAAAGGTTTGAGAGATGGTACGATTTACGTTACCACTTACCCATGTGACAATTGTGCAAAGCACATTCTTGCTGTTGGGCTTGCACAAGTTGTTTACATAGAACCTTACCCCAAAAGCCGCGCAAAAGACTTTTTCGACGAATTAATTGAAGACGCCGAAGAATCTACAAGTGACTATAAACTTACATTCAAGCAGTTCGTAGGTCTTGCTCCTAAAGCTTACGCGTTATTCTTTGAGAAATGGTATGATCGAAAAAAGGATGATGGGACGTGTGTCAACAGAGCTGATGCAACACTCCCCTTAACTGATGTATACCTCGACAGCTATACATTATACGAACACCGTATTACCGAAGAATTAGAAGAGTTAAAAAGTAATGCAAAAACAAAAACAGAAGATACTTCCAATTAAAGGATTAGAAAAATTTTTCTCTGATGTCTTTGTTGAAAGCCACTCGATTGAAGTAAATGTTAACAGTAAAGTTGTTGAGTTATCCAAGTACAAAAGTACAAAACATTCACTACAGCTTGATTGTAATTCCTCTTCTTCAAGACTTTATAATCATGCAAAAAGCTTTACAAGCCACTACAAAATATTTGGATGATCTAACGCCCCTACCTGTTAAGTAGGGGCTTTTTTCATGCCAAGTAACGTGCTACCACGATCCGCATAACTATCACCAAGAGCATACCAATTAACACCCCTAGCCCAACACCACTCCATAAAGTACTCTTGCGAACTTCTAAAGCGTAGTCCCTGACATCATCAAGCAACATAGACGCTCTTTTTGCACTTTGTTCAACATTTCTTCCTGCTTGTGTAATATCACTGGTAACCCTTGCTATCACACTAACGGGAAAGTCCTTTACTTGTTCTGCGGATTTTTCCACTTTGTTTGCTGCTTGATTTATCGTAGTCCGCAAATGCTTCAAGAGAGCCATCGTCTCGCCATAGCTTGAGGCCTTGTAATGCTCTAATTTGCCTATTACTTCCAGCAGCCCCTCTATGTCTTCCTTCTGCTGTTCTTCCTCTGGAGTCATCGCCTTGCGCGCCTCGTTGTACTCTCTGGCTCTGTCCAACACCATCGATTTCATTTGATCTGTTTTGCTCATAGCAAACTCCACGTTTTAGAAGTCCATTCCAAGAATAGCCACGTCCAAGGGAACTGCCTTTCATTACTACATCATCATATTCAAAGCTTATCCCACTGACGCGGCCTGTTTTTGCCTTGTTTAACAACACGCCGACACCTTGATGCGCCAAGTTCGTGCATAGTTCTAAAATTCTTTTGTATGCTTCAATGCTTCATCAAGCACATGCTGAAGCTGCTGTTTTACAGGGAGAGTGCCTGTTCTAAGCGCGAACTCAATCTCTTGCTTCTTAGGAGCCCGCTTCATTGCTTTCTGAGACAACAGCGCCATCCATCGACACACGGTTAGCTATTATGTGAATATGATCATGCTCAGTGTCATTGTGCCGAACGACAACGTACTGGCTATTTGAAAACCCCATATGCTCCAAATAAGACTCTGCAACACCTTTCCATTACTCCCCATTTAAATTCTCATCAGGGGCAATACTAACAACAGAGTGAGCGACAGCTCTCCCTAGATTTGGGCGTAATTTACGTATAACTCCAAATTCAGAAGCAAACTGACGTGGTGTTTTACCAGCCATATTTGTTGCCAAAAACTCTGCCTTATCCTTAGATAGAGCGTAGTCTAATGCGCCCCTAAATCCTTTCCCCTTAATTACTTTCGCTATCATCACTAACTCCCAAAATCGCTAGCTGCACCTGACGCAACAAGTTCAATAAAATTTCTGGCTCTTTTTGAAGAGTCACAGGCAGCCCCTTATTCGCTGCTCTCGCAAGTTGATTCAAACTCACACCGATTCTACTGAATTCGACATACATATCTCTATTCACTTCCGGAGCTGGCGGCGAAGGTAATTTGCGATCTAGTGCTGCATGACGAAGCCATTGAGCGGGACTCATACCCATTGTCTTTGCCCGTGCAATTAATTTGTCCATTTCTAACTCGTTAACTCGAACTCCAATTGTTCGAGAACGCACAGCCTCTTGCGACAACTTAGGGCGACCGCCCACTCCTTTTTTCCTTATGGAGTTCAACTGCTTTTTCATGCGAACCTCGTGAGCATTGCCCCGCAGGGCAAGACGTTTGAGCGAAGCGAAAACATGGCTTGCTACCAACCGATACAGCTTCAACCTCACTCAATATTTCAATCTATTGATGGCAACTGCGGGTAATATCTGTGTGTCCCACACACAAAATCACACTGGGACAAACAAAACGAAGGAATTACCGGAACTGTCCCACCACTTGTCCCGCATGACATCTGCAAAAGCAGAGTGACACCACCGAATAAGAAGAAGCTGTCCCGTATCCGTCCCACCGTGCGTCCCGAAAATTATGGGCTGTCCCACTGTCCCGCCTCTTATAGGTAGGGACAGCGGGACACCCTACAATTTTGACTTAAGCCGGTGGATTGCAGATTTAGATTTTCCCATCTCTTCAGCGATCTCTCGAATTGAAAGCCCTTCGGCCAACAAGCTTCTTAACTGGTCTTGTTCTGCCTCTTCGATTTCCCGAACTGTCCATGTAAGGGCATCGCCTTCTTGCTGAAGCTGTACTTCGAAAGGTTTCACTCCATCCCCAGCAACACCACGAGCTTTCGTTAGATGCACTTCAAAGCGTGCTCCCTCCTGCATCGTGTACCCCTGAGGCCTTCGTAAACTGATCACGGTATCCATAATGTCCTCCTTTGCAGATGTGCCACGTTGATCGCCGGACTTGCCCGCATGATGCACGAGAAGAACAGACAAAACACGACGGCGTAGATCCAGTAACCAAGACTGCACAGGAAGCCATGAATCTGCTTCGTTTTCCCGTCCATTACGGCAAAGAGTCGCCAAATTATCGATAACAACAAGGCGAACACCGTTAAGAAACTCATCAACGGATCTCTGCCCAGCACTATGCGAAAGGTTGGGCATTGGAACTTGCTGCAAATCCGGAGTGATTAACTGAAAAAAATGAGATGAAGGCAAGGCACTATCTGAACCATTTGAAAGTCCCAAAAGCCGTTCCTGCATTGTAGAAGCAGGCATTTCACCATCGATATAGAGAACAGGCTGGGGAGAAGGAGCTTTCCAGCCATAAACCTCACCACCTGAAGCTACCGCAAGGGCCATACTTAACGCGGCATAGGTCTTTCCTAACCCGCGGGGAGCGTAGATAATTGCTAACCCTTGTTCTGGAAGAACAGGCTCCAACAAAAACTGTCTTTCGGGTAGTTCAAGAGAAAGGAATTCAGAAAGAGAACAAGCGGCTAGAGATGAAGAATTGGCAGTCGTCAATGGCATCGGAGCCACCTACGAGCTAAGCCAACGTTCAAGCCACGCAACAAGATCTTCGCGTATATAGGCAACGCGTCGACCACTTTTTACGGATTTTGGGCCAAGCCCTTTGCTATCAAGATTTGCCATGTAGCCACTGCTAATTAGTCCACCGAGGTAAACATTCAAGTCTTTTCGGGCAATGACAGGGGGAAGGGTTTTGAGAAGAATTGAAAGGTCAGTTGATTGTAGCTTTTCCATATGAAGCCTCCACATAATGTTTGTTGTTATGTGAAGAATAGAGAGGGCAAAATCTCGACAAGTTAGTTCTCGGGATTTTTTGCTTTAGAAAACCATGTTTGAAAGGTCTTAAACTTCATGGCTTTTTCTGATTCAAGCCGAGTTGTAGAAGAAACCCAAGAGTACATTAATTCATTATTATAATGTGAAAAAGTAAAAGTGTACTTCTCAATTTTCATTTCTTTGATCACAGCGAATTTTTCTTCCAAATAACTCCAACATTCCTTTGCAGTCTGTTTGGAATAATCTGGAACCATACGTATAAGAATAATTATTTCGTCTTTTATTGAATGACTTGTTCCACCTCGGGATTGAGGTTTTACTTTTAGCGTTGGAAGATTGTTTGGAAATCTTGGGAAGGGATGAATCGGCAACTTCTTTGCGACACTTAGCTCACTCAATAAGCAAACCAATCTATCAATAAAATTAGGTAAAAGAACTCTGCCTTGATCTTCTATAATCTCTCTTGAAAGCACATAAATTTCTAAACAAAGAGCAACGTCGTAAACCCTACGGTCTTTACGCTGCGCAATCGTTAAACAAGCAGAAATCGAATCAAATCTGTCTTTGAGCTGTTCATAGTAGCTATCTAAATTCAAACCAAAAACAAAAGCATCGGAGGCTAGCTGCATATCTTGCAAATAGTTTGTAGCCAAAAGAGAAATTGCTCTCTGATGTTCTACAAGCAACGCTCCCCTAGCGCGGTCATTCAACCGCCATAACGCATCACTACATTGCCCCCAAGGTAAGTCAGGTTTTTTTCCTAGATTTTTCAAATTAAAATCTTGAACTATGTCCTCAAGATATTGTGTGAATTTATCTCTTTCTTTGAACATGCTATAACCACCTTTTTCATAAGTGGTTATATATGAAGCAAGTCTAATGCAAGATTCTTGTAGTCTAAATCAGATTTGTCTAAAAACGTACAAACAGAACGCGCTAGCTAGCCTCCCTATCTAGAATGTTGATCATTTTTCCATCCTCATTCGGGAAACGAATTGCCAGTTTTGAATTAGCCTCTTTGATCTCTCCAATAATTGTCTCTATCACTTTAGCAAATGGGGCAACATTCTTACCGTGCTGCTCACACATGCTATAAGCCAAGTCAACATAGTCATCCTTTCCATAAAAATATGCCACTTTTACTGTAAATACCAAAACCCACAATGGAACTTCTGCGTCAAAACAACATGAAGTTGCATTTACCCATGCTTCAAGATCATTTCTATTTACAAGAGAACAAACAATAAATGCGTATGCGGCATCTGCATTCATTCCCTCTTTATGAAACTTTATCCCTAAATTATACCATGCTAAAGGACACAAAAGATCTAATCGCAGTGACTCATTAATTCGAGCTTCAGCGTCTTCTTGTGTTTTACATTCAGATATGTCCGCCATCTTAATGGCAGCTTTCCGCTCACGCGCTTGTAATTTCAGATCAAACTTTTCAAGCAACATACTTAAACAAAAGAACTTAAGACGCCATTCAGCATGCTCGTCATGTGACTCATCTAAAAATTTGGAAAAAATTTTACAAGATAATTGATAATTCCCTGCTAGCATCAAAGAATCCGCATACAAAGGAAGAATGCCCTCTCTTTCTTCAATATCTAACGACTTTTTATAGTACGCTGCAGCATGATTATATTTCCCAATATCAAACAACAGCCCACCAAGTTCACTGAAAAAATATGCTTGCTGATAGTATGCAGGTTGATGTTTCCGAGCCCTTAAATAACATTGAATAGCTTTACGATTTTTACTAATGCTTCGATAAAAATTTCCAAGGTTGTACAAAGAATGTCCGTACATTTCATCATGGATTTTTTCGTTCCGTTCAACACAATGAAGTAAATAAGCTTCGATAGCGGCTGCCTTTTTATCATCCGTTCTATCTAAAGAATGCAAAATGGCTATAAGCACAGCACCTTCAATATGTTCTGAGACGCCCTTCTCAATAGCTAACTTAGCAATCTCAATAGCCTTCTCAAACTCGTTTGAGTTAAGCAGCTGTGGGAAAATGTGGACTAACAAATCTGGTTTATTCACTAGTTTTGCACCAACGCCATCAGCAAAAGCTACCTTTGCAGAAAAATCATTATTACCCATCTGAGCAATAATGGCAGCTAGTCCCAACATAATATCTTTTGCCAACTCAGCAGCTAGTGAATCTTGTTCCATTGACGCTACATTATGAAATACACAATGATACACGCCTCCAAGATCTATACTTAATTCCTCAGGTGAAATCTGAATATTAACGATCGCATCTTCTTTCGCCAACAGCACTCGAACATGTTTGCTGTATTCTTGACGCATTTCTTTGCGTAACTTTGCCAAAAGAAGGCCGGACTCCACACCACAAACGTGACTTCCATTAACGACCAAATTACATTTAACAGGAAAATTAATTGCTCCGTTTCGTATCATCTTAATCTTTTTTAGCTGTTCCTGAATAAGCCGAGGAGTTTTCTCTTTCTCCCAACAATCCGAATCAACGAATTTTATTAAGACAGTTTTAGCCCCCTCTTTTGCGCCATACAGATCTATTTCATGTGCCCATTTATAATAAAATTTATCCTGAACAGATGAATATCTGACAATCAAAACAGGGATATCTAACCTTCTATAGTACTCTAATGTTTCAATTTTTAGATTAAAATTTTTAATCGTGTATGCCTTTGTGGAGCTCGTGGCCTTAAGTTGAACCCAATAAACTAACCCAGAAGGACTACCATCAACATCAAAAACCTCAACTTCAACGTCAACTCCATAATCTTTATCTTTATCACGACTTACCCATTCTTTAGGTAATAGTATTCCATACTTATGTCTTGAAAGATCTTCTAGGTGGTGCTGCATAACGCGTTTAGGCATAAATAACTTCTTGTTTTCTAATGATTATGGACAACAACTTTTTTACTATTCATTATCTTTTAAGATTAAGCATTACGCCACGCCTCCGGCCATCCTTTCCAGTCAAATGAATCGTCATACTGAACAAGAGCCATAACCATATCCTCAACCATCTTAATAACATCTTCCAATACAGCCCCTGTACAAAGGACATTCATTATCGTCCCACCAGTCCCCCCTCCTTGAGGTTCTGCAACAGCACGATGCCATCGATAACGTGTCGTAATCACGTCTGAAAAAAACTCTTCTGCAGTCTGACCACCAAATTGATCTGGAGAATAAGAATTTGATAAAAAGATTAATACTGCTACCAGCGCATCCTTATAAGCATAGTTTGCCTCAACCATTCTTGCAGTTACTCCAGAATCCCATTCAGGCTTTGCAAGCGCTGTAAGTTCACGTTTGAATTCCGGAAGTGAATTTATATAACTTAGCGATGGCTCTAACTTTCGTGAACATGATGCTGACTTATAAACCTTGGAACCTCTCTCTTTAGATATTTTGTATTCTAGCGCTATCTCAACAGCCTTATCTCTCCGCCGTTTAACTATCTGCAGCCATTCGTCTCTATACTTACGAACTAATGTTGCCCCTAAATGCCGACCAAATCCCCCCTTTATTTGTGTCTGGTTATGGCAATGCAAACACAATGGAACTAAATTATCTAACGAGTTGTTTTCTGGATTCTCATCTATATGATGAATCTGAACATATTTACCTAACTCTTGACAAACACAGCACGTCCTATCAGCCATATACAAAACTTCTGCAGCGATATCATTTGGAATCGATTTTCTTTTTTTCATATCTTACCGTTATCCAGCATCAATTTTTTGCATGCTCAGCCTCATACTCTTCTAAGACTCTTCTCTCTTCCATTTTTTCCTGATCACGATCTAATGAAGAGAAGGTATTCACATTTAACCGCACATAGTTTCCAGATGTCACTTTTTCGATTCTTGTTCTAAGTTTTTTTACCTCATCAGCAAGCGTATATAACGGATCTCCTCCACCAATAGTACGCAAGCCTTTAAATTCTGACAGATCAATTGTTACAACATCAGCATACTGAGTTCCTTCAACATCAAAATAGTCAATCTCGATAAATACAACTTCATCATATACACTTGAAGAAAGCTCTCTAAAGCTAAAAAGAAAACTTTTAAACTCCTGCTCAATGCCAAAGGCTCGTATCCCTTTCGAAAAAATATTTATTTTCATAAGAGCATCAACAACATCATTTACTGCTGCATCGATCAACTCACCCTGCTCATTTCTCATAACAAAAGAAATATCTTTCGCAACTCCCCGCCCTCTATTTCTAACAACTACCATCATAAAGGCTGATGAAATTGGACTAGGTTCTAGCGTAACACTAACTTGTGGTCTAAGTGTTTCTTTCCGCAATGAATCAACTTGCTTATTCTGCGCTTTTCGTAATGCCCAAGTCTCCTTCGCCAACACAACTGTTAGTATTGCTATTGCAACAGTAGCAAATGCAGAAACCCAACTCGCATATACTCCTGAAGAACCTAACGCCATCATTACTAAAATAATATCGTATCCATCCCACAATACCCCAGCGAAAAAAAACACTACACCAAAGAACGCTAGCCCAAGAGCAGTTACCCAATAATTCTTATCCATCCTTTTCCTTCTCTTACGATGCAAGTAAACAACATGACGAATTAGTTGACGATATTGCTATAGCATCTAACATCTCCACAATACACATTTCAGATTATAAGTGGGGACAATGTGGGGACAAACTGAATAAAGGGCAAAAAAAAAGCACTAACAACAATTTTAGAAATCATCGTAAGTGCTTGATTTTACTCTGGTACCCGGGGCCGGACTTGAACCGGCACGTCCTTGCGGACGAGAGATTTTAAGTCTTAATTCACACCAAACCTCACCCCAGACAAAACAAATAACATTACGTTTTTACTGAATTTAATTCAAAAGCTCAGTTTTGTAGAAATTACAAAACGCCACTTCCCCTACGCAAGCTGGGGAGAAAGTGGGGAGAGAATGAATCAGTATGGCAAAAATTATCTGGCACAAAACCAAATTCCCTGGCGTACGCTTTTATGAACACAACACCAGAAGACACAATCGTCGAAAGGATAAATACTTCACTGCTCGCTTTCAAAAAAATGGAACACGTAAAGAATTAGGTCTCGGATGGAGTTCGGGTGGGTGGACGGCAGAAAAAGCCTACAACGAACTCCTAAACTGCAAAAAGGCAAAACCACATCCACATCAACAGAAACAAAAAAACAAACTCAGACAGCCAAGCCTGAAGTGGAAGCAACACTCAATAGCTACTGGAAAGAATCCTACTTATCATTTGCTAAGCGAACTAAGATAAAGTCATGGCATAAAGAACAAAGTCATTTTGTTAACCACTTATCTCCAGTTCTCGGAGAAAAGAAACTTGCTACCATTTCAATCATAGATTGGGACAAAATTATAACCAATCTAGTCGAAAAAAAGCTCTCAGAACGTTCTATCGAATATATTTCAGGCACGTTACGAAGAGTACTTAGGCACGCTCACCTAAGAGGAATCATCTCGCAAAGCCCACCAAGTGCTAAAGCTGTAGGTACCACCATCACCAATGACAATCGCCGAAAGCGCACAATCCAACCCCACGAAAAAGAAATGATTCTTAACTACCTAAAAGAAAATGATGCAAATGCTTGGCGAATTACACTCTTTGCATTTCTAACTGGCTGCAGAGCAAGTGAAACATTCAAACTTGAATGGCGACATATCACAAATACCCACATCACATTCGACAATACTAAAAATGGTTCATCCAGAACCATACCCATTAGTAATACATTGCAATCCCTACTGCTCTCTTGTGAAGAGCGTACTCCCACAAATCGAGTCTTTTTGCGAAAAGACTACACTCCCTATTACGAAGCACCAGCGACTTTCAGAACATGTATACAGACACTAGGATTTAATGAAGGTCGTGCGAGGCTTGATCGAATAACTTTTCATAGTATTCGGCATACAGTCGCAACAGAGCTCGCAAACAGGCTCGATTTACGTTCCTTGATGGACATCATGGGCTGGAAAGTGCCTGCGATGGCCTTAAGGTACATGCATGGCAACGAGCTACAGAAACTTGCTGCTCTTGAGATGCTTTAGTTTTTCACACTTGTCTAAACTTATCCACAAATGCTCTTAAAATGTTCCTAACTCAATCTCATTTTATTTCTAAATAACACTTTTAAGAAAAAACAAACTTAAAACTGACTTTAAGAGCCATTTTGCCTTTATCCCATCGTTAAGTACAAGTTGTGCGAAAAAAACGTCTCAGAATTGTTTTTCTTGCATATAAACTTTTTTTTTGTGTAGAAGTAAGCCGCTTTTCCAAAAATGCGTGTTCTAAAAAGTACCCTTGGACTCCTGCGAGCTCACAACAATTTAATTTTATTAAGAAAGAAAAAATATGCCTCTAAGCAACAAAAATATTCTCCAAAATCAGTCACCCCCACTGTTATCTAATTTTACCATTTCTCTACCTGCTTCAAAGACACTCTCAGTAATGACAGGAAGAGAATTACTTAAAGTTGAGACTCAATCGAATCCAATTCTCGAAGATCTCCTCTGCAGAAAGGATGCCCTACTTCTTTGCGCTACTTCTGGTTTAGGAAAATCCTTGATGATAAACCAAATCGCTATCACTGGAGGGATGAAAAGTAAGCCAAGCTTATTCAATGAATTTAAAATCACTAAAAATTTTCGCACGTTATTTGTTCAGGCAGAAAATAGTGATCAAGCTGTTGCTGCTAGGATTCTGAAAAAAGAAACTCAATCGAAGAACATGTGTTTACAGCTCAAATGCATAATAGTGGCTGTGTTACTGGGGATATTGGTAATGACGACTTCTTGACTGAGATGGGGGATATTATCAAAGAACAATGCATCGATGTGGTCATTATCGATCCTTTGATTTCGTTCATCAAAGTTTCTGAAAATGACAATTGCAAGATGCGCGAGTTACTAGATAACTTATTTGCAGTAATCAAAAGCGCGAATGCTTCATTAATACTAGTCCACCATGTTTCCAAAAGCGGAAACACTTATTCTCAAGGGGGACGAGGGGCTCAAGCAATTTCAGACTGGGCACCTAATATCATTAAGCTCTCTCACGCTAGAGGTTCGAAGGATGGAAAAAAAATTATCTTTCATCATGAAAAAGCCCGTAATTTCAAAATCAAAAAAACAGAATTGACTCTCTATAGGGACGAAAATCTTTGGTTCACAACTGACCCAATTACAGACTGTAACATCTTGGAGGAAAAAGGAGTACTAGCAGTGAAAGCACTGCAGGATCATGGTAAGCCATTTAATTCTCAAAAAGACTTTATCGCTGCCATGATGAGCTCATCTGATGTGAAAAAGACTGAAGCACAACGCAGAATTACCGCTGCAGTGGAATCAGGAAGCATTATCGCAACAGATATCCCTGGAAGTCGCAGTAAAAGCTACGCTCTTTCGCAGTAAGAGCGACCGTATACCTGATCCTAGGTAAATAAATCAATACATTGAGAAGTAAGGCTCAAAAATTCCAGACAATCTGGGGTCTTTTCTTACGCTCAAAAAACAACAAATCAGGAGATAGAAAATCTAATGAATACTTTATTCAACCCATGCCCCAAATTGAAGCAAAAAGCTGGGTAACCCTTACAAACTGTAAGTTTAGCTAAAACCCGAAGCTAATCTTGACCCAACGAATACACACACAATAATTTCATTTATTTATAGAGGGTGCCAGGCCAAAGGCCTGGATACGTTTCTTATTATCATTATTAGATAATTATAAGGCTCTGTTCTAATTAATTTCACATTACTAAGAGCTGCAAGCAACAAGATATTAAAATACTTTAATAAAAAGACTTTTTGAAATTCAATCTGGCAAGAGGAAGGTAAAAGTATGGTTTTCAGACGTAACTTTATTTTATCAATAAGAAGTTGGCACACTGATCATACCCCCCCCTTTTTTTTTGTTCCCATAAAATTAAATTGATCAATGATGATCATGAAAAAAAAAACATGAAAAATATTTCCACGACAACATCCATGCCAAACAGCACCCCAGTAGCATTCATCCCTTTCGTCATCGATAACGATTCAGAATGGAACACACGCTACTTTTACCAAAATGAAAATTACTATTTTTCACTTTCAGATATTTGCAGAGCAATTGGGGCTAACTTTAGCCATACAAAGAATTTACTTACAGAAGAAGAACTGTGTTCATACACTTCTTCTATCGAGCAGGATAAAAAAATACTGAAGATTATGTAACAGTGTCCGGACTGCTCTATCTTCTTCACCGATTAGGCTACCTTTAACCTGACGAATATCGAGAATGGTTCATTTCTGAAGCACTCCCTTCTATCTATCGAAAAGAAGCTCTTCACCTACCAGAAAACTATATCCCTGGCACACTGCCTTCACTTCCAAAAAACTACTCAGAAGCTGTGACCCAACTAATTGAAGCAGCAGATGAAAGAAATGAACTCAAAGCAAAACTGTCTGAAGAGCGCCAGTCAAAAGGAAGGATTAGCGGAGAACGTGAAGCATCAATGGTGGAAAACATTTCTGCTAAGAATAAAAAAATTAGAAAGCTGGAAAATAGATTAGGGGAAGGTGAACACTGGATGAAAGCTGATACAATTACTTGGGCTAAGGAAATGTTTCCAGAAGCTAATACTAATGCAGTATTTTGGGCTCTTGGTACTCGCCTTACGCACTGGTGTGAATCAGGAGAACGCCCTATCAAGAAGGTACCTGGACAGCACTTCAATACTGTTAATGCCTATCCTGCAGTAGCTATTGAAAGCTACCAGAAATTTCTCCAGAGCAATTCAGAGGAACAGGAAAAGATTGCTGAACTGATCAAAAAAAGAGCATCTATTCCTACTGTACTTCCACTTACTCGCCAGTAATTGATAAACAAAAGGCACAGCATAATGCTGTGCCTTTTATTTGTCTAAACTCATCAGCTTTTCTTTTCAAAACCGTGCACTTTCCACTTCATACCTTCTTTGTATTCTGGATGATCTTCAATCATGCGCTTTGGCAAAGAAAAATCATTCGTACTTGAATAAAGATATCGTCGTGACCATTCTGTTTGAAGCGAGTTTATAAAGGTAACATGATCGTCTTCACAAAGTAATGGGCTTTCACCACTCAAAGCTGCAAGCACTGACTCTGCTTGCACTTTTCCTGCTCGTGGAAAAGAAGACAAGAGGGTCATCTTTGCCAATAATTCTTTTGCTTCATTTTCAAGCTTATCTGTCAATGTAGGGCAATACATTGCTAAAACGATATTTTTTGACAATGGCATATATATTTGAATGCCTTTACAAGCGAGACCTAATGAAGCTCTCAAAGGGCTATCGTTATCGTTTGCCAAAACAACAGGGGTATCCGAAAGATGAAATACAGCGCCTGCTGGAGGGGTTAGTAAAAACCACTTTTTAAGGAAAATTAGTTTTGCAAACTCCTCACACTCAGGAATTAACATGCACGCATTGGCTTTTATCTCTTCTTCTGAAGGTTCCTGTTCTCCTTCAAGCTCACGTACTCCTGTAAGTTCTTCAGCAATATCAAAAAACATTTGGGAAATCCAAGCACAATGCTCTCGAGTCGTTGGAGAACGAGTCATTTGCATAGCAATGAAAAAAGAAATTGCACCTCGCTCCTCGAACGTCAGATCATCAATACGCTGACGTGAGACGATGTTAGAAACTATTGGAGCAAGTTCGTTTTCTATTCGTGCAAGTCCAAACTCAGCTGTGACCTTAAAGTCTTCTATTTTGAAATCATAATACTTATTTTCGCAGCCCACATCTCGGATATTCGCAGTAAAAATTATATCGCTGTGCTTATCATACACAAAAACCATTTTCCTCTTCGCACGCGGGTTCTTAGCAAAACCTTTTAGGATAAATTTTGGCACATAATGCTGCTTAACAGGCTGTTTTGTTTTTTTTGACATACTTGTACTCCTTTTCAGAAGAGAACCTTGATATCTTGTAAATTAGCCCATTAAACCTATCAAATTAGAATATTATAATATTATTATCCCTCTTAACTCTTCGCTCTTCTTTTAGCCCGCGCAACAGTACTTTCTGAACATCCCATAAGTTTAGAAATCTGAGCAACACTTTTGCCTTGTGCTACATGCTCCATAATTACCACATCAGAATGCTGCTTATTATGAGCTTCACCATTCTTCTTTCGATACACGCCACGCTCTCTGGCTGCTGCAATTCCTAGCATCTGACGTTCTTTTCGAAGATTAGTCTCAAACTCAGCCATTACAGAGAGCGTCTGAAAAAACATCAGTCCTTCAGGACTACTGGTATCGATATTACGATCCAGAATTACTAATGATGCACCCTTAGATTGAATCTCTTCGAGCATATTGAGTGCATCTTTCGTTGAACGAGCAAAGCGATCCATTTTCCATACAACAAGCGTGTCGCCTTTATCTATATGACGAAGAATCTCTTGCAGCTTTGGCCTTGCAGTGTTCGTCCCTGAAGCCTTCTCTTCAAACAATCCTCCCTCTGGATATGCTTTAATAAGAGCTTCAGATTGAGCAGCAGTATTTTGGTCTGTCGAACTAACTCGGGCATAGAGGTAGATTTTACTCATGTGTCATCTCCAAAGGGGTGTCATGTAGTCTAGACCCTCTCCAGTCCAGACAAGTGGGATAAAAAAATGGCTTAACCACGCAAGTGATTAAGCCGCACATGACACCCTGTCAAGTTGTATACTGTATGACAGGGTAGGATTTTAGCAATTCTATAGGATTTAAAATTTCTTAAAAACTCCCCCTGATTTCTAAAACAATTCCTATATGTTCCAAACATAGGTTGAGTAACTCACCTACTATAACAATCCGGAGGATAACCATCATGATTCATACCATTAAAGACTTAACAGTTGATACATTAGATAAAGTCAGCACTCCCGCAACTCGTGCAGGTAATACTGTTGAGCGAATTGCAACAATGATTGCTCATGGAGTAGACGAAGAAGTGGTGGCTTTACAGTTATCTAAGAATAGCCATCACAACTATGATTACACAACAGCAGATGTCCAAAGTTGCTGCAAGCTCTTTGCTGATACAAAAACTAAAGTTGTGGTTACCAAAAAACAAACCAGAGCACTGATAGAAGACCAAGGAACTTCTACCACCAACACCAAAGACTGTACTCCCATCTTTGAATTCTAAAAGGAGTTTGTATGAATCGCTGCATAACCTCAGGAATTGAGGCCTACTTAAAAGAGCAAAGCCTCAGCCTATCTACTGAGGATTTAAAGACATTTCTAAATGACCCAGACCAGATAGAAACTAGAACTATCTTTGATGGAAAAGTACTCACTGGAGAACACAGCCTTCACTATTCTGAATACCTATACAAAAATCACTTAACAGAAGAGCAAAAAAAACACATTTTCTCTTCTGGTTACGAACTTGGTCACCCTGGCAAAATCCCAAGTCAATCTGAAGCTGACTTATTTCAGTACCTAACTGAAACATATGGAGGTGACGATGTAGAAGGCTTGGTTAAGCACATAAAAAAACACGTCTCAAAGCTTGTCGGCATTCCTTTTAAACGTCTTATTAAAGACGATAGAAGCACAGCATACAAGGTGCTCACTTTATTTTATCGAATTAGTCGAAATCACAAAAAGCAACTTTTCACATTCATAGAAAAACGTTGCGAAAACAAGGCTGAGTTTGAACTGCGTTCATCTTACCCATACGAGGCTGAAAAAAATTCAAGCAAACGAGAAAAAGCTTATCTCAATACAGCAATCTTGGCAGAACTACTTTGCAATCTTGCTTATGGAATGTCTGAGGATGAATTGAAAATAGCGCGAAGAATCAATACAGAACTAGCTGAAGCTGGTTTAAATATGGCGCCTTACATCCGCACAGAGGTAATTGGAGAAGAAAAAAAAATCCCCTAACCATTCTACTAGAAATATCGATATCGCATTGCAAAACCTACTGGAGCTACCTTCTTCAGACCATCTCCCTGACACTTATCAATTGCTATTCCGGTTGTATGCAGCAATATCTTTGCAGGAATATTCCTTTCGCGTACACTCAAATAAATTCTTAGCAAACTTCGTCTATTCTACCGAAATAAAGATGGAAAAGCTCTATAAAGCACGGATAAAGTCATTTGGGGATAAAGATGTTCTATCGCACTTGCTAGGCTACAAAGTTAAAAAAATAACAGCGAATTTAAGACTTCAAGCTGAATTCGTAAAACACATCATTCTTACTTATTCAGTTGGTAAGCCGTCGTCCATCACTGAACGCTTTGGCTCAATGAATTTCCAAATAATTATGGCCATGATTATGCATCATGAAAAATGCAAGATCAAAATCCCATCAAAAATTAAGGGCATTAGTGATGTGCCAAACTCGGTAACATCAATACTAAAAGATGCAGTAAGCTATGCAAAAAACAATTCAGGAGAATTTCCTCCTCTATCTAGGTACTCAGAAGCATTAGTTATGTATTGGGAAATGCGTTATCATCTTCTTGTTAACGCATTGATGTCAGAGGACATTGCATCTGGTGTCAACAGGATGCAAAAAATTGCAGAGTTAGAGTTACTGGTAGACGATAAGTTAGTACAATTTTTTTCGTATAAAGATTCGTCTGCATTTCATGCTTTACCTGAATTGCCATCCAAGTTTGCCAAGCTGCTTGGTTATGAACCTGGAAAGTACATCGATATTGAGAGCCTTTAGCCCCCCCTGTAAAAACTCTAGCAACCACTTTAGCAGCCTAACCCTTGATAAAATTTTCAAGGTGGGCATTTTCCGCAAAAACAAAAAGGCTCTTGAGTTATTTCAAGAGCCTTTTCAGTATTAATCTATGAAGGGTAAAGCGCTAAAATTTTTGATGTTGTACTGGCTTTCTGCTTTTGCAACTCATTGATCAGTTTATCGGGTACACCCTGAATCTCAAGCACATCCTTAATCTCATTTTGAAGCAGCCCAGTCTTTTCTTCAAGAAACTCAAGTGAGACAGAATCCGCAATTAACTGCAAAGCTTCTGCAAAAAGCACAGACTGTTCTTTTGGAAATTCCCCAGGTTCATTTATTCGAATCCCTTGAGCATTCATGTTCTTAACTGCACGAGTATAGGACGACTCTGAAATAACTTTTAAATCTTTTGCTCGATATAACAATGCACCAATAGACACTTTCCATCGAAGTTTAAGATCGACAAATAGTTTGAGGTTCCACCGCTTCGGACATTCTTCTTTAAAAGTCATCCAAGGAAGTAAAAAAGCACTTGCAAAGCGATTGGCTTCACGCTCTTCTTTACTTGTATGAAGTTCCCCTTCTCCATGAAGGATTAAATGACCAAGTTCATGCGCAAGATCAAACCGAAGACGACTACTGGGCTTATCGCTACACAAAAAGATAAATGGAACATTCAAAATTCTAGTCGAAAAGGCATCAACCTTTTTATATTCCTCGCCAGAAAGGTATACAATATTAACACCATGACTCTCAAGAAATGCTGTTAGATCATCGATTGGAGAAGCATTAAGTCCCATATCCTTTCTTATCTGCAGCGCAATCTCTTCTATTTCATAAACCGAAGAAGCTTCCTTCTGATAATCTATAAACTGATCTTCTGGAAAAAGTACCCCTTCTTCTTTAAATAGAAAAAGTAAGTTAGCTATTGCTTGGCCTTTTCTAATTGCTCTTCTTCTATCAGCAACTGAAGTTGAGCGTAGGCACCTAAAATGACATTTATCCGGTTCAACCAATGCAGCATCAAAAGTCTTATTCGACAAAAAACTTGGTGAAACCATCAACAGTCGAGAAAGAGTAAAAAAAGTTTCGATATCAGGGGCAAGGTCACCTTTCTCTATTCTAGTAATAGCAGCAGGAGTCTTCCCTAATCTTTCGGCAAGTTCTTTTTTTGTAAAACCCCGCAACTCTCGAGCCACTGTCACTGACTGGGGGGAAAACGTATTTAGATAATATTGCAGGGCTCTTTTCATAACTTAACTTTTGATTCCATCTATACAGAGTCTTTTTTCTCAGGAGCAACCTCTTTCGTTGCCTTTTTACTGAGACGCAAACGTGTTTTTATTTCTGCAGAGGTATTGCTCACCGACTGTGCTGTGTCAATATCCAGAGTTGGCAACTCAGGCACAGTAACTGGCTCTCGGGTAAACAAAGTTTTAAAAGGTACAAAGTCGACAGCATTTTTTCCTTTTTTACCAGTTGCAGGGACTAGTCGACCAAGAACTGCTTTCTCTAATCCCCATTCCTCACTAATCTGAAGCCCAATAATTATTGAGCCGCAACGAAAATCGAACTCGTCTTCTAGACCTGGTAAAACAAAAGCTGGTTGAGCATAAGCTGCTTTTTTTGCTTTGTTTCCGCCCCTAGGAATGAAATCTATTCCTACTTTATGGCATCTAAAAGAAATACCATGCACATGAAACATTAAGTCCTTATTCGAGATCTGGATGTGATTTGCAGGCTTTAATCCCTTCTCTTTTATTTCTCTGAAGCGATTGAAATGGTTCTCCCAACAGATTGCCCCAAAAGAGTAATTCCCAAAATATTTATCCACAGAAAATGCCTCACAAGCAGCTTCTGCAGCAAGCTGAAAGTGGGAAAGTAAATACTCTAGGAAAAAATCTTTTACACAACCAAGTTGCTCTTCAGAAGGAATAGGCTCGCTCATCAACACCTCATGCTTTTTAAATTGTTTACTGATTGATTGTTTTTTGCAAAAAAATTAACTTGATGCAATTATTTTGTTCTTCATACACACTTTCTGCTACCATCAATCATACAATAAAAACAAATTATTAGAAAAAGGCTAACTATGAACGTGTTTCTTGATACCAACATCTTACACAATGACCATTTAAGCTCAGCGTCTTTAAAGCGACTAGCCGCCCTTTCAAGTGCTGGAATTATCAATCTGTTCCTTCCAGACATTGTCACTCGAGAACTTACTAGCAACAAGGCATTAGAATTTTCCAATAATATTTCTTCATGCAGCAAGACACTCAAGAAGGCACTTAAGCAACATCATTTTTCAGATAAATTTTTAGCCGATTTCCAAGCTGTTAAGAATCAGCTTTTAGAAATAGAAAAAATTGCAGAGAAAGACATTGAAACAAACTTAACAAACTGGATTAAAGAGTCAAAAGCGACTCTTATTCCTTTTGAACATCACTTCATGGGATCAATCCTTGAACATTACTTCAAAGGTGGTGGCGCATTTGGCTCCCGTAAGAACCGTAAAGACTTTCCAGACGCCATGATCGCTGCAACAATTTACAGCTTTGTAGAGAAAGCGGGGCCCTGCAGTGTAATTAGCAATGATAGCAATCTGTCAAAACACTTAAAAGAAAACAAAGAGATAACTACCTATAGCTCAATCAGAAACTACTTAAAGCAGCTTGGTACAAAAATAGAATTTTCTGGCGGCCAAAAGATTTTAGACTACTTTTCTTCAAACCACACTTCCAATCAACTTATTAAATTTTTTAAGAAAAACACAGATTATTTTGATTCTATCTATCTTGAAAATGACATGATCAGCAATAAAAGAGCGATCGAAGTTGAAGCTGACTATTTTGAAGTAAACTCTGCTGACTTTAACAATACAGAAGAGCTCACTGTAACCGACCTGAACTTTATCAATGAGAGCGAATTGGGTGGAAATATTTCTTTTGTTACTAACACTGGACTAAGCTACGTCACAGGCTACAAAGAGTGCTTAATGCTTGAAGAGTACAGAGATATTACCGTGTTTAGTGCGACAGGAAGTGGAGCATGTGAAATTGGCGAATCTGCTCTTATGAAGTTTTCTGGAGAGATCATTTTCAAACTTCTTAATAGGAAAGATGAACACATGATCGAACGACTTAATGAAACCCTGACATACAATGAGTTCAATGAGTTTTTTACAATAGAACTTGAGATAAAGACTGGCGAAATTTTAAACTATCTTTAATCATAAGATATTAACTACAATGGAACTACTGAGCACAGTAATGACGTAAGTGAGGAGAGACTGGGGATAAGAATTCACCAAGAATAAAAAAAGCGTTTATAACAACTTCGAAAAGCTATCATAAACGCTTGATTTTACTCTGGTACCCGGGGCCGGACTTGAACCGGCACGTCCTTGAGGACGAGAGATTTTAAGTCTCTTGTGTCTACCAATTCCACCACCCGGGCTCAGAAAAGGTGAAGACTTCTATACCGCTAAGCGGCATGTCGTCAACCACATTATGCAATTTTTTTTATTTTTTCATTAACTATACGCAAAATCCAGATGAAATATCAATTCCAGCTTCCTTCCATGCCCCTTTTTCAAACTGAAACAGGGTAGAAGATTCAAGGTCTTTTTGAATAGCATACAGGCGCGCAATCGTTTGTACCGGAAAAAACGGAATTACTGCGTCGCAAATGCTGTGCAATAAATTTTCGTCATAATCTGCTAACACGAACTGGATTCGCAACCCATCATCAAGACCGATAAAATCTACATGGTTTGCACCTTGAACATGCAAAACATCTGCAAGCTGTAATTTTAGCTCTTCTTCACACTCTATTAATTCTGCATAGCTCAGCTCAGGGTTGTACTGTACATAACCTAACACTTCGCAATCAAATGTCGCCATTGGTTACTCCTGCTTAGTGAAATACGTAAGCCATTCAAGCCACTCCATACAAATTCTGTCAACCTTCAACAAACTTTTTGTATTGAGCCAAAACGCCGCAAACTTTCCATACCATATGAAAAAGCTCTTTCTCCTGAAAGAAAAAGAGCTTTTTTATGGTATCGAATTGTTACCGCATCTCGCTAATCAGGTGATTCAATCGTTCTGCAAGGCTAGCAAGCTCTGTTACAGAACTTGCAGATTGTTCCATTGCCCGCGATGTTTCGACTGAAATGCGGTTAATCTCTTCAGTAGCGGTTGAAACCTCTTCCGCTGCGGCAGACTGCTCTTCCGCTGCGGTTGCAATGACACGCACCTGATCGGCAGAATCATTCGCATAGGTAAGAATGCTTTCAAGCAATTCTCCAGAGTGCTGCGCCTGTACGGTGCTGCTTTTAACAGCTTCCACTGTGCGTATGGCTTCTTCTCTGTTTTGCTTTGTTACTCGCTGAATTGAGGCGATAGCAGAACCTACTTGTTCTGTTGCATTCATGGTATTTTCTGCAAGCTTGCGAACTTCATCGGCTACCACTGCAAATCCACGTCCAGCTTCACCTGCACGGGCAGCTTCAATGGCAGCATTCAAGGCAAGCAAGTTTGTTTGATCTGCTATATCATTAATCACATCCATTACTTCACCAATAGAAGCAACTTGAGTGGTAAGCTCTTCCATACTTTCAGAAAGCTGAGATGAAACAGTGCTCACTTCACCGATGGTAGCAAGAACTTCCTGCACCGCTTCAGCACCACCTTGTGCTGTTGTACGAGTCTGCTCAGAGTTTTCTGCGGCGTTGGACGCATTTTTTGCAACTTCCATAACGGTTGAATTCATTTCATCCATGGAGGTCGCTGTCTCAGAAGCTCGTTCTCTCTGAATATGTGCGCCTTTGCTGGACTGCTCAATCTGGGCGGAAAGCTCTTCTGCGGCAGAGGATAATTGGTCGCTAATCTCTATGGCATGCTCTGCAAGATTACGCATTTTATTCTGAGCTTTCATCATATCTGTCTGATCGACAACAATCTTCAACGCACCGACAATTTCGCCGGAAGCACGAATAGGAATGGCTGAGAAACTTGTATGCGACTCTTCACCATTCAACGTCATATCAGCTTCAGAGACTTCCTCTACTCCGCTAGCGATAGCTCGATCACAAACACATCGAGATGTCTGACAATCCGTAGAGTGCATCATATCAAAACATTTATTGCCTGACGCATTTTCCGGCAGAATATCTGAGCCAAGATTTTTACCAAAACGGTTCATAAATAATGCGTTTGAATCTGTATCAACGGTCATCAAAACCATAGGCATAACATCAAGGAATTCTACAAAAACACCACACAACACGTTAATGTTGTTGATTAAGACCTCATAGCCACCGTTGAATTGAGTAGCGTCACCACGTTCACGCAAATTACCCTTGCTTACGGCATCACTCAGAGATTCAACAGTACCGGCAAGATCGCGCAGCGTTTCAGGTATAGCCTGCACTGCAAGAGCCAGCTGCCCAAGTTCATCCTTTTGCTGAACGGCGACCTTGGCTCCAAAGTTACCACGAGCTATCTGTTTTGAAAATTCTACAATTCGACTCAGCGGCTTCGTAATGGTTATAGCAATACAGTACGCCAACACCGCAACAGCCAACGCAATACCCAGCGCAACCATCCAAATAGTATTGTTAAGCTGCACAACAGGCGTTGTCACTTCTGCTTGATCGATCTCTGCAATAAGCGCCCATGTTGAGGAGCCAAACTGGATAGGCGCAAAGGTCGATAGCACGGTATTGCCATTGTATCCGGAAATTTCTTTAATACCACTTTCACCAGCAAGCGCCAATTTTGTGGCTTCCGTATTAACTCCGTTATTTTCTACAGTTCCAGCAAATGACGCTGCAACATTACGCTTATCCGAGTCAAGGAATGTACGAGAACGCATTCTGTTATCGCTCCCCACAAGGTAACACTGCCCTGTTTTTCCCATGCCAGCCCGTTGCGTCACAATTTCGTTAATCGAATTAATAGAAAGCTGAAGTCCGACAACAAACTGCACCTCGCCATTTTTTTTCACCGGCTGTGCTAAAAAAGCAACCGGTGCGCCATTTGCGGGTGCATACGGAGCAAAATCACTAATAACAGCATCCCCTGTTGCCAGCGCACGTTTAAACGTATCACCCAGCAAAGTCGAAGCATACGTACCTGTTGTAACATTGGTATGGTAATCGCTTCCATGCGCTACGCTATAAAACACGTTACCATTCTTCTGAATCAGGTAGAGATCTGAAAATCCTTTTTCTGTAGTATAATCTTTAAATAACCCAGAACCATCAGGCTGTTCGTTTGCTAAGACCTCTTCAAGATTTATCTTAACAATCATTGCCCAATTCACTCCGGCAATTTCCAATGGTCGCCCAGAAACCATGCAGAGAGTACCCTGACTATCCACAAACAGCCCTTGCACTGGCTGTTTTGTTTCTTTTATGGCTTGAATATATTCCGTTGTAATAGGAACGCCGAACGTCATTTTGCCATCACCAAGTGTCACAAACGTACTACGCAAAGAAGGTACTTCTTCTGCCAGCGAAACAAAATAAACTTCACCTGTTTTGCCAAGACCTGTGCGGTCTTGAGCAATGGCATTTACTTGTGAGGCAGGGATAGCAATAGCAACATACCCACTCGTGTTGGTTTGGCTGTCGATAAGTCGGGTGAGCATAAAGCCGACAGGTTCTGTGCCTATTGGGGGGTAGACTTCAAAATCTGCTGTTTTTGCCCTGTGTGCTTTTGAACTAATCTCATAAAATGCTTTAGCAAGATTGGAATTTTTCAGCTTCCCTGTCGGCAGCTTTTCTCCAATGTCACTATGCTTTTTAGTAGAGTAAACAATCTGTCCTTCAGGACTGATTAACAGCACGTCTTTCCAGCGGTTTTTGCTACAGAGCCTGCGCATAGTCCAACGCGAAGCAGAATCCAGCTCCTTCCACTGAGCAGAATTTCTGTCACCCGTTGCCATAATTTGCACAAACTTTTTGGTCATCCGGTTGAGATCAGAATCATGACCAAGCATATTCAGCTTTCCTGATTGCTCATGAAAGAAGAGCTCTATCTCACTTTTACGCTGACTCTCAAGAAGACTCATTTTTTCAGTTGCAGAGTTTTGCAAATACCCTACGGTTCCAACAAGACCATGAAGTGAACCTCGCCACTCATGCTGAAGTTCCACCACATCATGCTTTATTGATTCTGCTACTGTTTCCAGCTGTGCATACGCCTGCCGCATTAATGCATCAGATGCGCTATCACTTCCAATCCAGCCAATAATCAATAATGGCAGAAGACCTACAGCAAGAAAATATCCGATCAATTTAGGCTTCATTGAGACGTTCGACAAAAAGCTCATTCTTTACCCCGTTTTTTCGCCAATCCATAAACACATGCTATATTATCGGCAAACTGAATAATAATTTTATCTCTACACGCAAAAACAACATAAAAAACAACAACATTTTTAAAACTGTTGCCCTTTACCATTGTTACAAAATAAAATTATTAGATTTTACATCTTTTTTTAACCGTAACGCATCTTTTTGATACAACAATTCTTGTTTTCAAATTTAAAAAACCACTTCTTTTATTCCCTAGCCCTGCACATGTCCATTTGATAAACAGGTGTTCATGTCATTGTTAGAAAACAACACCAACGGCAAACTTATTATTTTAGGGTTAGATGGACTCCCGCTGTCTCTTGCAAAAAAGCTGGCTGAAACCGGAGAATTTCCATCCCTAGCGCGCCTTACACCAACCGCAACCGAAATGCGCGCAGAACTGCCAGAGCTTTCCCCCGTAAACTGGACAAGCTTTTACACCGCAGCAGACCCCGGAGAGCACGGAGTTTATGGATTCACTCGTATCCATAGCCGCGATTACACCATGGGGCTTTGTAATTTTGAACAGCCACAGCACCCAACTGTCTTTGACCGTCTTGCCGAAGCCGGATATCGCACTCGCAGTATAAATCTACCGAACACATACCCTGCCCGCCCTATCAACGGCATGCTTATTTCCGGTTTTGTGGCAGATGAGTTGTCGCAAGCTGTGTATCCAAAATTTCTTAAGAACATGCTCGGTGCCGACTTCTTGCTCGAAGCAGATACCACCACAGGTGCAACAAACCCTGCGTTTTTACTTGACCAGCTGCGGCAAACGCTGGCTGCTCGAAAACATGCCTTCTCTCTCCTATGGAAAGACGGCGCATGGGACTTGTTCATATTTGTCCTTACGGAAACGGACAGACTCTTTCATTTTCTTTATGACGCAGTGGAGGAAGAAGAGCACCCGTGGCATGCCGAGTGCATTTCTCTTCTAAAAGAATGGGACATGCTCATAGGAGAAGTTCTTGACGCATACGATGCCCTGCCGGAACCAAAGCGCCTTATGTCTTTGGCAGATCATGGGTTCACAAGGCTCATTACCGAAGTAGATGTAAATACGTTGCTACGCCAGATGGGGCTGTTCAAAACACACCTTCCACCAGAAGCATGTGACGAGCTTGATGCACAACAGATCACGCCGCAATGCAAAGCTTTTGCGCTTGATCCAGGTCGTATTTACATCCACACCGCAAGCAGATTTGCTCGAGGCTGTGTTGCAGATGCAGATACGCCAGCATTGGAACAGCATATTTCCGAATATCTTATGACGGTTACCTACCAAGGGCAGCGAGTGTTCAAAACAATCCATAGAGGGCGGGAACTATATACAGGGAAAATGGCGCAATTCGCCCCGAACCTTGTTTGCGAACCTGTTGCAGGGTTTGACCTGAAAGCTAAATTCAACAGACGAGAACCATTTGGATTTTTTGGACGGACAGGAACACATTCTGTACAGGATACTTTCTTTTACGACAGTCAAAACGCACAGCCTCAACAAGTTCGGGATGTTGGCGTGGAGCTTCTTCGACACTTTGGCATACAGGAACGCTAACAGGCACAACAGTGAAGTTTTAGAGCCGCTCCAGCACTCTTTAAATCCTTCTGCAACGATGACTACGTCTTTTTCATTTCTCTCCGACGGGCAGGGAACATAATTCTTCCTCTCCCCCTAGTAGGTGAGAACAATTCTTGTTTGATCTCAGCTTCGGCTTACCAATGACTTTTTTTAAAAATACTGTTTTGTCATTAAGCTGAGGAACACGTTTCCTCGCTAACAATTTTTAATCACAAATCAGTGTATTTTTTCTGTTGCCTCGCGGCGTGTGCACAACTACCTTTCAGGAACACATAATTTTCCACATTCAGGCATTACGACTTTGTCACAACATTTTTTAGAAAATCGCTAGACCTGAAAAAGAATCTTTTTTCCACCAAGAAAAGGTTCTTACGACATAACAAAATCACAAAATAGATATGCCCCGCGCCCCTTATCTTTTTCAAAAGGGGGAATGCAGAGCTGGAACCTTGTTTCACTGGCTTCATCCGTAATCTTTTATTTTCAAGAACGGCTGGCACTTTTGAAAAGAGGTTCCCCTGCCCGCAGAAGGCATCAAAAATAGAATCATGATCGACTACAAAAACGAACTGAATCCAGCCCAGTATGAAGCGGCTACGACGTTAGAAGGGCCTATGCTTGTTATCGCGGGTGCAGGCTCCGGCAAAACCCGCACACTGGTATACCGCCTTGCAAACATGATCGAGCAAGGTGTTTCACCTCACGAAATTTTACTGCTTACCTTTACCCGTAAGGCATCACAGGAAATGCTCAGCCGCGCAGCAGAGCTGCTTGGACATTCCGTCGGCAACATCACAGGCGGTACTTTCCACGCGTTTGCGTACTCTGTCCTGCGCCAAAACCCACCGGAAGAGTACGAAGGTACGCTTTCCATTATGGATTCTGCGGACGCTAACGGTGCACTCAAATACTGCAAAGATAACCTTTCCATCGGTAAGGGTGATAAGTCATTCCCTAAAATTCAAACTGTTATGGGAATGCTTTCTAAAAGCCGCAACAAAGAGATGGAACTCCACGATATCCTGCGTCGCGAAGCTTTCCACCTTGCTGCATACCGTGACGATATAGCCACCATCGGCTCAGAATATGAGCAATACAAAGCGCAGCACGGTCTACTGGATTACGACGACTTACTTTTTAAGCTCGAACAACTTCTTACCGTGAACAAAGAAGTGCGCGAATACTATCAACAGCGCTTTAAGTACATCATGGTAGATGAATATCAGGATACCAACCTTGTGCAGGCACGTATTGTTCGACTTCTTGCAGGCGGTCACGGCAATGTTATGGCTGTAGGCGATGACGCACAGTCAATTTATGCATTCCGTGGCGCAAATGTGCAGAACATTCTTGATTTCCCGAAGCTGTTTGCTGGTTGCAAAATGGTTAAGTTGGAAGAAAACTACCGTTCCATCCAACCTATTCTTGATTTGACCAACTCTATTCTTGCAGAAGCCCCGCAGGCATTTCAGAAAAATCTTTTCTCAAATAAAAAAGACGGCAGAAAACCAGAAGTACTTGTTCCCCTTTCTGACCTGACACAGGCTAAAATGGTTGTGGATAAAATCGGCAAGCTTCGGAAAAAATACAAAAACAACGAAATTGCCGTGCTATTCCGTGCAGGATACCAGTCCTACCATGTCGAAATGCAGTTGAACAAATTAGGACTGAAATTCCGTAAATTCGGTGGACTTAAATACTCCGACGCCGCGCATGTTAAAGACGTAATGAGCTACGTGCGCCTGATTATAAACCCACTCGATTTACCGGCATTCCACCGCCTCACAGCGAACATTAAAGGGGTAGGTCCTAAAACATCTATCCGAATCTACGAGGCAACACAGGCAGAAGACCCAAGCAAGTTGCAAAAAGCGCTTGTACGCTACCCTGAATTGCGTGAAGACCTCGACTTGATCGATACCCTTCGCCGCCAACGTCTTGAACCTGTTGAACTGCTTGAAGAGGTGCTCGCTCACTACAAGCCAAAGCTCAAAACCATTTATCCGGATGACTACCCACGCCGTGAACATGGCCTTGACCAGCTTGTGCAAATTGCTTCCGGCTACTCTGACATCGATCTCTTCTTATCTGACCTTTCTTTAGAAGACCCGACACAAAAGCAGGAAGAAGAAAATCCGGAACTCATAACGCTGTCCACAATCCACTCTGCAAAAGGCTTGGAATGGGACGCAGTGCTCATTATCGACTTAGTGGAAGATCGTTTCCCGTCACGTCATGCTGTACAGAAAGCAGATGAGTTCGAAGAAGAACGACGCCTTATGTATGTAGCGTGCACCCGCGCCCGTAAGTACCTCGGATTGTTTGTTCCGTCTTCACTGTATGCACGCGGCACAGGCGGCAACGAACCAGCTATCCCGAGTCCGTTTGTACGAGATATCCCCGGTTCTCTGTATGAAGAATGGCGCGAAAATTACTCCGGTACGGTAACACAGGCATCACGTCCGACAAGTACACCGCCTCATCGTTCACCACAGAAAAAGAGCGCAGCGCCAAAGCCTACCGCCAGTGCAGCCTCCAGCAGCTCTCTTAACGGCGGCAAGCTTGGATATTGTACGCATAAAATATTTGGTCGCGGAAAAATTGTTCAACACCTTCCGCCAGATAAATACCGCGTCAATTTCCCCGGTTTCGGGCTTAAAGTTATTATGGAAGCATACTTAGTCATGGAAGAGTAAGGCAATATCCATGACCTGTTCTGGCAAACACGTTACTCTTACTGTCTGTGCACCTATGTCAGAAGACAATATTCAGGAGCTGCTCCATGACCCCAAATAAAATATCTTCCGAAGTTGCTTTTTTAGATTGTATTGATCGCCATTTTCCTAACAGCCACGCTCACCTTATTGTAGGGCGTGGCGACGACTGCGCTGTTCTTTCGTGCCCAGAGCGTATGTGTTTATCTTCTGATTTGTTTCTCGAAGATATCCACTTTCGGGAACAATACTTTTCTCCGGCGGAAATAGGACACAAAGCACTTGCAGTAAGCTTGAGCGATATTGCAGCATCCGGTGCAACTCCGCTTGGTTTTTCACTTGATCTTATGATTCCCGAGGGACGAAATCAGGCATACTGGGATGAATTTTTTGAAGGAATGGCAAGCCTTGCAAAGCAATACAATGTACCCCTTGCAGGTGGTGATCTTTCCAAATCACCAATTTTAGGAACATCCGTAACCATATGGGGTGCACCTACCTGCACCGTTGGCGGAACGCCCGTGTTCCTGAACCGCACAGGGTGCTCCGAGGGTGATGTAATCTTTTTGATCGGCGCACTTGGTCTTGCCCGAACAGGGCTGTATGCACTGGAAGGTATCGGGCGTAATGCCGTGGATGAATACCCTGCTGCTACCCGTGCGCATTTATTGCCAACCCCGCAGTTGGAAGCCGGACAGATTATTACCGCCTACAGCGGAGTTACACTGATGGACTTATCTGACGGACTGGCACGCGATATTCCACGCTTGCTGGGCGAAAAAACAGCAGGATCTGCCGACAAGCCTTCCAGTAAAGGAGCAAGCATCAACATAACCACAGATATGCTCCATGCGGAACAACTGTCCTATGCGTTGGAACAAGACCTCGATCCTGTTATGGAAGCATTTAAAGGCGGAGAAGACTATGCATTGCTCGGTACATGCCCTGCCGCTATTTTTTCAGAGTTGAGTCGAAAGCTACCGCTCATGCAGAAATTAGGAACAGTGACAAACAACGGCAAAATTCTTCTCAACGGGCAAGTTGTTACAGAGCACGGTTTCGACCACTTTGCATAGCAAAAAGCCTGCTCTCTCGAAGCACATGCGGTGCCTATGAGTTGCCCAACAGCAAGCAAACCGTTTTACATTCCCCTTAGCCACATCGTAAAATGGTAAGAGCAGCTAAGGGGAGTTACTTCAATTTGTTGAAAAATATTTGCTAGAAAAAAGAACAACACCTCGCTTGTCCTCTTTTCCACAAGATCTCATTATGTGTTACTTTCTCGCAAGGAATACGAATCATGACAGCAGAAATTCATTTCATCGGCAGGGTCCGTACACAATTTGATACGTTGGAAGCTTGCCCCAAACAAGGCAACGAAGGCGGTAAAGAAGCGTGGGTTGAGGTTGCACCGGAGTTTTCTGAAGGGCTGGATGGAATTGTTGTCGGGCAACATCTAGATTTGTTTACATGGCTACATCAAGCCGACAGAAAAACAATGTCCGTACACCCTCGTGGAGATACTTCCCGCCCTAAACGCGGTGTATTTGCAACACGCTCCCCTGCACGCCCGAACCCTGTAGGCGTTCATACTGTTACAGTTCTTGAAGTCGAACCAAACAGATTAAAGGTTGAGCCGCTTGAAGCGTTAGATAAAACACCGCTTATCGACATCAAAAAGACACCGACTCCCGCTAACTTCATTACTCCGGTAGATATCCGTCGTGAAGATATCGAAGAAATCACGCACGTCTGCCGCAGCGCTTGGAGCCGCAGACTCTTTTCCGGCTTCAATGGAAACGCATCCATTCGTCTCGGAGATGCCTGCCTGATGACTGCAACAGGCTCAGCGAAAGGCTGCCTTGAACCAAAAGATTTTGTGCTGGTAGATATCGCAAGTGGTGCTATTCTGGCAGGTAGCAAACCATCTTCCGAAGGTGAAATGCATCTGGAAATCTATCGCAATCAGCCAAAGGCACAAGCGATTCTGCATACGCATCCACCAAAAATCCTTGCGCTTGGGGTGTTAGTTCAGCCAGAAGAAATGCTGCAACTCCCTATTTTTGAGACAGAGTTGATTGGCTCACGCATGACAACAGCACCTGCCTTTGCACCGGGAACTACCGAGCTTGCAAAGGCTACAGGAAAAGCAGCAATGACCCACGATGCGGTGTATATGGAAAAGCATGGTCTTGTATGCTGGGCAGATACGCTTGGGCATGCTCTGTCTCTAAGTGAAGAGCTGGAGCATCTGGCTTCCATACATGTAGATGTTGTTGGCTAACTAGCTATTGTTACCGCAAGTAGCATTTAACTTTTACTAAAGAAGATAATTCACTCGCTACCATGGCTCGAAAAAAATTAGCTATCTAAAACAGAACATACCTACAAAAAAATTTTGTATAATCGGGTCAAGGGGGATTCCCCCTTGCGGATGCAAGGCAGCGCCTGCCCCTCGGAGAGCCGCCGGAGGCTAACGCCACAGTATGCGATTACTACAATGAGAGTTGCAACTCTTTAACTTATTAGTTAGACATACAATTTACAAATTTGGAAATCCCTCCCGAAACATTATAACAAAGACTACCAAAGGGACTTAAATGACAGACTTTACCCCTGACTTTGCGAAAACAGGTGGTCTTGTTCCCGCCATTGCACAAGATGCAGCAAGTGGCGATGTGCTCATGATGGCCTATATGAACGAAGAAGCTTGGAACAAGACTCTTGAAACGGGCGAAGCCCATTACTTTAGCCGCAGCCGTAATACGCTTTGGCATAAAGGCAAAACGTCAGGACATACCCAGCATATCAAGGCCGTGCGCCTTGACTGCGACAGCGATACTATTTTGCTGATCGTAGAGCAAAAAGGCGGCGCGGCCTGCCATAAAGGGTATAAAAGCTGTTTTTATCGTGAACGTAACAAAGAAGGCGACATTACAATCTGTTCGCCGTTAGTTTTCGACCCTAAGGAGGTCTACTCATAATGTCTTCAAGCAATCCTATTATTAAACTCGGTCTGCCTAAAGGTTCTCTTGAAAAGCCAACTCTCAGCCTCTTTGAGCGCTCCGGTTGGAAAATCCACCAGCACCACAGAAACTACTTTCCGGAAATCAATGATCCGGAAATTACAGCCCGCCTCTGCCGCGTTCAGGAAATCCCTTCATACATTGAAGACGGTATTCTTGATGTAGGTCTTACTGGTAAAGACTGGCTGCTGGAAACCGGTGCTGATGTAAAAGTAGTTTCAGACCTTGTGTACTCCAAAGTATCAAACCGCCCTGCCCGCTGGGTTCTGGCTGTTGCCGGAGACTCTCCGTACAAACGCCCTGAGGACCTCGCAGGAAAACGCGTTGCCACCGAACTGCTTGGCGTTACCAAACAGTACTTCAAAGACGCAGGGATCGACGTTGATGTTCAATACTCATGGGGTGCAACGGAAGCAAAAGTTGTTGAAGGGCTGGCTGACGCAATTGTAGAAGTAACCGAAACAGGCACGACTATTCGCGCCCACGGCTTGCGCATTATTGCAGAGGTACTGGTTACCAATACGCAGCTTGTTACGAGTGAAGCAGCTTGGGCTGACCCTGAAAAGCGTCGCAAAATCGAACAGATTGATTTGCTGCTTCAAGGCGCACTCCGTGCAGAATCACTTGTAGGTCTGAAAATGAACGTACCAAGCGACAAGCTCCCTGAGATTCTCAACGAAATTCCTTCACTGAACTCTCCTACGATTGCAGAGCTTACAGACACAACATGGCATTCCGTCGAAATTGTTGTCGATCAAGGACTTGTTCGAGATTTGATTCCCCGCCTCAAGGCAGAGGGCGCAGAAGGCATTATTGAATACGCATTAAATAAAGTTATCTAACTAGCGTACAAGCACAGTCAGAATGCTGACTGTACTAAAAATCAAATAAAAAAAGGTGAGTTGATTATAATCAACTCACCTTTTTTACATACATGCCCGCACAATCTAACTGCTTTCAATATTTAAATAAAGCTGTGTAGGAACATTACGATCATTTAATGGCGTTTGCACACCACGACGGGTTTTTCTGTTAACCAAAATAGGTCCGGTTAAATTAAGAGCGGTATTCTCAGGACGTCCATGCGGAATAGTCACTGTCACAAGCACAGCAACATCAGCCGGATCTTCTACCTGCAAAGTTTCTTCATCAACCGAGTTAATAACTACCGGATAATCATCAACAAAACTGTATGGGTCAGCCACAAGGAATCCAAGATTAGGCGCATCCATACTTTGCAAAACAAGAAATGGAGAGGCATCTCGAAGTTGAAGCAACGTGAAGTTGTGATGATCCTCAAAACCCAGCAGTCCACGCGGAAACTCAATGACTTTATCCATAGAGATACTTTGTGTTCCTATACGGGTTTCGATTACGATTTCTTTTTGCTTTTCCATAATTCTGTAGCCATTAAAAGGTCTGTGTCGAGCGTTTCACTTGCCTGACGGTTCTGTTCTTTAATACGCAAATAAACCTCTTCACGGTATACTGGCATTCCATCCGGTATATCCAATCCAATTTTTACCTGCTTTCCTTGTACACTGAGGACTGTGACCTTTATGTTGTCCCCTATGCACAAGCTCTCCCCCGCACGTCGGGTCAGTATAAGCATAGGCGTCACTACTCTTGCTAAAGTTTATGACAAAAACCTGCTGTCGCAGGAACAACTGCGACTAACGGAATCCGCCATCTACAGTGTGTTTTCTTTTAGTTCGGCATTCCTGCGATAACCTGCATCATATCTTCCGCAGATGTTATAAGCTTTGCTGCCGCCTTGTACGAATGCTGGAACCTCGTCATCTCAGAAATATCCGCATCCAGACTACTGCCGTGCATTGTGGCATTCTGGCGAGAAAGGTCAAGTAGCAGGGCTTCATTAAATTGCGTTTTGTATAAGGCAGTGGTTGCATCGTCTTTGGCTTGTGCACTTAACGCGGAATAGTAATCTCGTGCGCTCACAGTTTTGGTAGCTTCCCCCGGAGTACTAAAGGAGAAAGACCGCTCTTTAAGTGCCGCTATTGATTTAGCGGTATCGCCATTTTCACGTGCAACAGAACCAGCATTGTTTATTACTCCGGCATTAATAGCATGCACATTAGCACGTACGCGCTCATGTACATCCATGTCGCTTGCGGTTGTTCCCGCAAAAAAGGTGTTCATACCTAATGCTGCGAACAAGCCGGAAGAATCCTCACCAAAAGAAAAAGTGTGGTTCTCAGCAGCGGTAATCTTCAACATAGAATTTTCAATTGTTGCAGAACCAAACTGTCCAAGAGAACTATTTATAGCATCACGCACATTGTTCAACGAATGAACTGCCGGATCAAAATCGCGGACATACGGCGCAACGCTGGAAAAATCTATAATGCCATAGGCTGTTGTCGGCGCAGGCTTTCCTGTTTCAATATTAGAAGCAATCAGCGTCATTTTTCCGGCTGAAATTGCTTTGCCTGTTGCAAGCCCGGAACTATTGCCTGCAAGTGGTGCATCTGGATTTACTACAGCATTTGTTGCGGTAACTTCAGACTGCGGAACGGTAGAAGCGCCTTGTGCATGCAGCTTGTTTACTTCTGTAATCAAAACAGAAGCCAGCTTATCCAACTTTTCTGCGTAGGCACCAATCTTGGTATCACGCAGTTGCATAAGCCCTGCAATCTGCCCGCCTGTAATACGCAGTTCGTTATCGCTGCCATCAAAAAAAGTTTGCGGGGTCAGATTAATGCGACCATGTGGCGTAAACCCTGTCACATGCTGTTTAGGAACAATGGCGAAGGTGTCGCCGGAAGCAAGCATGCCTGCGTTTGAATTAAATGTGACATTCAAACTCTGTACAGACGGCGCAGTGCCGTTCGATGCGATAGCAAACTGAATATCGTTACCTTCTGCATCAGAAAACCATGAACGTTTGCCATCCAAAGAAGCTCTGAAACGCACTTCACCCGTCCCTACAGCACCGCCTTGTGTAATTTCCAATGTCACTTCACGGGAAGATGAACCGGAAAATGTCACGTTGCCATCAAAGGTAGAAGCAGGGGTAAGACGCGAAGCAACAGATGGCTCACTAAGCTGCAATGTATACGCACTGGTTGCATCCACAAGGACAAATCCTGAACGTGTAGAGAGCTGCATCTGCTCATGTGCGTTCACATTTGTTTCTATATCCAGCTTTTCGGAAATAGCCTGCACAATGGCATTGCGCTCGCGAATAAGGTCGGCGCGACCACCTGCATTTTCAGGTGCTGCAAGACGTGCGTTTATATCTACCAGCGCTTGCAGTTTTTCATTTAATTCAGCGAGGGATTCATGAACAGCTTCAGCAAGTGCTCTGGATGTGGCTGTAAGCGTCTCCCGCTGACCGCGCAACATCTGCATCATGGATTCAGAACTGGAAAGAACATCCTGTCTGGCAGCCTCATCCTGAGGATTCTGCCCAAGACTATTCCAGTTGTTAAAGAAACGACTGATGCTATCCTGTGCGCCCAATGCGTCTTCTGTCGCAAACATAGAATCAACAGTAGTCAGCATATCGTTCTGGCTGTCCCAACGGGCAAAATCAGAAGTACGACCAACTTTCTGCAACTCAACCTGTTCCATAAACCGAGAGATTACCTCGTTACCAGCCGTACTGATGTTCATAAGTCCCGGCAGGTAGTAGATTCCGGATTTTTGACCGGAGTAATGCTCTTGTGGCGCAACCGCATTAGGATTACGCACCGGAATATTGGTATCAGTAGACTTAACGTCCTTAGGAGGAGTGTAGACGGTGTTGCCGCCTAAATTGAGTAACGAGGTTATAGCCATTTAGAGTCTCCCGTGTATTAATACGGCCTCCGGACGACTTTGCGTGTATGCTCCGGTTTTTCCGTAGGTAGCGTGATTGCGTGGTTGAATTTGATTTTGCAGATGACTAAGCAAACTTTGGCTCTGGTCATGAAGTGCAAGAGCAAGCTCTGCATTCATAGATGCCTGACGGGAACAGCGCTTTTCTAACGCATCAATACGTTTCAGCAAGCCATTCAATTCTGCCTGTTCTTCATCTGCAAGAATTTGAAGAACATCTGCCAGACGTTGCCCGCCCATTGTGTTTTTTAATGCTGTTCGCTCATTTGCAATCTGTCGCATAAGTTCATGAATAGAAAACTCAATTGCGGTAATAGATTCCGGCTTGCGCTCACGTAGCTCGGCAAACTCTTCCGCAAGTAATGTTTCAAGAACTTCGAGTGCTTTTTGCTGACGGTGTAAATTCTGGTAAGTTTCTGTGTACATGGTGTCTCCTTTTAGGTTACCCGACCGATGGGAAGCCCCGCCATCAGGCGAGATCTGATCTGTTGAGGGTTCCATGCAAGCTCACCCTGCCGCACTTCAAAGTGCAGATGTGGTCCTGTAGAACGTCCTGTACTACCTACCTCAGCAATTTTCTTGCCAGCTGCGATTGTCTCGCCCGCTTTCACGTTCAGTTTGCTGTTATGCCCGTAGTAGCTGCGCCACCCATTGGGATGTTCCAAAACAACTAGTTTTCCATAGCCGTCTTTTTCACCGGAAAAGATAACTTTTCCATCCCATGCAGCTGCAACGGAATCACCAACTTTGCCAGCGATATCAACACCGCTGTGCCACGCTTTCTTTCCTGTAAACGGGTCTTTTCTCCAACCAAACGGGGAAGAAATAGGTCCCGGTAGCGGCCAGTTAATTGTCGCCATGTCAGGAGAAGGTGGTACAGGTCCCCCCATACCAATAAATTGTGAAACATTATTTGAAGCATCAATCTTCATTGAAGCCGTATCACCAACAGCAGGTTGGCTCTGCGTACGAGCCGGTTCTGCCATTGCCTGAACGTTTTGTGCTTCCTTGGCTTGCAGCTCCAATATTCTTTCTGGGTCAGACGAAATTTCCAACTCAAGCTGACGTTCAAGTTCGTCAACAGTGTCTGCAACTTCTTTATCTGACATCATGTGCAGATTGGTATTCACAGGACGCTCAGCAACAACCTCTACTTCCTGTTCATCGACCTCATCCAGCGGAGAATACAGGTCTGCGTCCCCGATGCTGCCCTTAGGACCATTGCGATCTGCAAGCGCTTTAATTTTTGTCGAAATATCATCGGCTGAAAGATCGCGGACAGGTGCCGGTGTGCCACCTTTACTATGCGTATTACGGCTGGCATCACCGAGTTTTTCTGTCAGCTGCTTATACAGCATGTCAGATAACCCTATTCCACCGGACTGCGACATCTTTACAGACAATTCCTGATCGAACATACCCTGCCACATCTTTTCTTCGCGACTATGGAACATGCCGTTCTTAGGAACAGTGTCCCGCATTTGCTGCCACATCTTTTGGATAAAAATGGCTTCAAATCCTTCCACAGCCTTACGCAGCTTGGCATCTTCACCAGCACCGCCCCCTTTCAGGGCGGTAAGCTGGTTAGATTTCGCTTTAAGTTGCTGTGCTCCTATAGAAGCATTCACAAGATCAGAATCAACAGGGGAGACCATGTTAGATTACCTCCAGTTCCGCGTGCAGCGCACCGGCTGCTTTCAAGGCATTAAGGATAGAGATGAGGTCACGCGGTGTTGCACCGATGGCATTCAAACCTTCGGTCAATTCTTTCAGCGTTGCACCTTCTACAAGAACAAGACGCTTGTTCTGCTCTTTCACTTTCAAGTTAGTCTGCGGAGTTGTTACAGTCTCACCTTCTGAGAACGGATTAGGCTGAGAAACCTTTTCGTCTTCCTGAACAACAATCTGCAAGGAACCATGAGCAATTGCTACTGGTGAGATACGAACATTGCTACCGACAACAACGGTACCAGTGTTTTCATCAACAACAACACGCGCTCTCTGGTCTGGAGTCACTTCGATATTTTCAATGGCAGCCATCAGTGGCACAATATTATTTCTGTACTGTGGAGGCACATCCAAAGTGATTGTGGAAATATCTCTGGCAAAGGCAAAATTACCGCCAATTGCCTGATTCAGGCTTTCTACAACCTGATTTGTAGTGGAGAAATCGCCGTTGTGCATATTCAGCGTCAACGATTCCTGACTATTGAACTTAAACGGAACAGAGCGTTCCACGTTCATACCGTTAGGAATACGTCCCACGGTTGTGATATTTTTTTGTACTTTTGCCGCTTTGCCTTCGGCAGAAAAACCGCCGATTGCAACAGCACCCTGTGCAAGACCGTACACTTGTCCATCAATACCTTTAAGCGGAGTCATCAAAAGCACACCGCCAAGCAGGCTTTTTGCATCACCAAGGCTGGATACTGTTACGTCGATACGGGAACCCGGTTTAGCGGAAACCGGCAGACTGGCAGTAACCATTACCGCTGCAATGTTTTTAGACTTAACGTCACGGGGGCTTACGCTCACGCCCATTTTTTCCAACATGTTAACCACTGCACGGGTGGTAAAGGTTGAAGATGAACTGTCACCTGTGCCACCAAGACCGGTAATAAGACCATACCCTACAAGCTGGTTATCGCGGACGCCGCCGAAGTCAGCTATATCTTTGATACGCACCGCACTGGCAGACTGAGGAACAAGAACTGCTGTAACAAATGCTAAAATCAATAATGCTGCTATGTGTTGAATACGTTTCATAATACTTTTTACCTATCCTAGAACGGCCACACGGTATCCATAAGGCGTGTAACCCAACCCGGCTTCTGCTTGTCTGCAATTACACCTTCGCCGAAGTACTTAATACGGGCATTGGCAACCTGCGTTGAAAGAATGCTGTTGCTGTCGCCGATGTCACGGGCACGGATAAGACCGGTAAGCATCAAGTACTGGGTTTCATCGTTCACCTGTGTTTCGCGAACACCTTCAATCTGCAACAAACCACCGGGGCTTACTTTCAGCACACGGCAAGCTACAGTTGCAGTAAATTTGTTTTCGCGGGTTGTTTCACCCTTGCCTTTAAAGTTGGTTTTACCGGATGCTTTCACCATCGGATTTTCGATTTTGCCCAGCAACGGTATTGAAGATTTGCCCAAAAACGCATCTATACCAAGATTAATGGAAGAATCTTTATCACTTGTGGTATCCGCTTTGTTTTTGGCTGTAGCATTTTCCACAATGTTCACCATAACAATATCACCGACTCTACGGGCGCGGTTGTCTGCAAACAAAAAGTCTGCATTGCTAGGCTGAAAAAGTGATCCGGGATTTGCTCTCTGCATTTCCGGTGTAAGCAATTCCGGCGGTGTTGCCATCGGCATAGTCGGAACAGGCTTTTCCTTGGCAGCCTGACACCCTGTCAGCATTAGCGCTGCCAGAATGATGACGGTGTAAAAACGAACATTCATGGAATACCTCGTACTCAAAAACTTTGTAATATCAGCTAACAGCAAGGCTTTTAGCGATTTTTTTCAATAACCAGCGTGTTGTCGTCCAACACAGTTGCGTAAACTTTTCTATTACTTTGCAAATTACGAACCGGAATGAGTTCTCCGACACGTCCATCTGCCATTGCCTTTGCAACTACGGACAATCTGACAGCCTTTCCTTTGTAGATAAGGTCTACGCGAGAACCTTTCGCAACGACGGGAACAACTTCAAGATCCCCTTCAAAAATAGGCGTTCCGGCACCAAGGGTTCGCGTCACACGGTATGGTCCTCCCCGACCATCCCACGCCTCTCCACGCAAGTACGCCAAATTTTTACGCTGGTGTGTAATATGCTCCGGTGTCAAAATATCGTTCCGGTTAAGCGGAACCGCAGCGCAAGGAACTGTTACCCACAAATCCAGAAATGCACCGCCATTTACCCGACGTACAACCTGCCCGTTCGGATCAAGTTCCATAAAACGGATTCCGATACGACCTGCTTGCACAGTACGGAGTGGCTCAATGTCGAGTCTGTTTTTTGAATCCCGAAGAAAGATAAAGCTAGGAATAGTCATATCGCGTAACACTGCTTCACCTTCCAACTGCTGTGTGGCATTGGTGATGGAGCGTGTAACCATTTGTGCAAGGTCATTCTTCTGCACAACTTTACCGCCGCGCTGAATAGCTATGGAACCGGGCAGTATTGCTTTACTTGCCAACTGTCCAAGATATCGCTGCAAAGCATTACGCAACTTCGGACGAGTAATAGCCATAGGACGTCCGATTCGTTGCGGTGCCTGCCACAATCTTGTCTGGGCAAGATTCTGCCATGACTGACTGGAAATATTTCCGGATGGTTTTGCAATCTCACCCAGCAACACCGTATCTCCATGCACGACAGCGGCAGGAAGCACGGTAAAATTCCAGTCAGCCTCTGCTGCTACAGCAGGTATTGCTGTTGCCGCCATTAACATAGCCAGACAGCAAAGCACTGCCTGTTTGACGGAAAAGACAAATACAGTACGCATATGATATTCCGAGAGTTATCAGTTAGCTTTTAAGCTGTGCTGCAAGCTGCAACATAGAGTCTGAAGTCTGAATTGCTTTTGAGTTCATCTCGTAAGCACGCTGACCGACGATCATGTTTACCATCTCGTCAACAACTTCAACGTTGGACATCTCAAGAAAGCCCTGAGCCAAGGTACCAGTGCCATCCTCACCCGGAACGCTTTCTGTGGCCTGACCGGATGCCTCTGTTTCGGAATAAATATTACGACCAAGCGGATCGAGACCAGCAGGGTTAATAAAAGAGTAAAGTGGAACATCAGCACCAGCTAATTCGTTGCCCTGAGCATCGAGAGCAGCAAGACGACCATTTGCACCGAGGGTGATGCTTTTGGTGTTCTGCGGAACAACAAATTCAGGCTGCAATTTGTAACCGTTAGACGTTACTACTGTGCCGTCTTTATCCAGCTTGAAAGCACCTGCGCGGGTGTAACGAAGCTCGCCGTTAACCTCGACCTGAAAGAAGCCTTCGCCTTCGATAGCAAAATCAAGCGGGTTTGTTGTGTTCTGAAAATCACCCTGAGAGAAGAACTTATGTGCGCTGGCAGGACGAACCCCCATACCCACCTGAACCGGTGTCGGTACCTGTCCGTTATCACCAGTTGGAGAACCGGCTATTTTCATGGACTGGTACATAAGGTCTTCAAACTCTGCACGGCTCTTTTTGAAGCCGATGGTGTTTACGTTTGCAAGGTTGTTAGAAATAGTATCAATGTTAAGCTGCTGGGCATACATACCGGACGCAGAGGTCCAAAGGGAACGCATCATATCTAGAATCCTCCGAAGAACTAAGCGCTGGCTTTACCCAGGCGTTGTGTCGAATTTTTATCCAGTTCACCACTGGTTTTCATAATTTTGGTATAGGCCTCAAACTGACGATGTGCTTCAATCATGTTTACCATTTCTGAAACAACCTCGACGTTTGCAGACTCAAGCGCACCTTGCTGAACAGTGGCAAGTGCCGCAGGCTGTTCTGCTACATCTGCACCTTCACGAACTCTGAACATGTTCTGCCCATGTTTTTCCAGTCCGCGCATATCATCAAATGTTACCACCTGAAGCTGGGCAACCTGTGCGTTGTTTGCGTAAATCTCACCTTTGCTTCCCACAACAATATGTGCGTTGCGTGGCAATTCAACGGGACCTCCGTCCCCCATTACCGGATATCCTCTGTCTGTAACTAACGTTCCGTCAGCGCTTTGACGGAATTTTCCGTTACGAGTCAGGTATTCACCGTCAGGAGTTTGGATTTTAAAGAATCCTTCTCCGTGGATAGCCATATCCAGCGGCCCTCCGGTGACCTTTACCGCTCCGGGGGTAAAGTCAGTCTGCGCCAACGCAATGCGCGGCTTTGCCATCAGTTTTGGATCAGGAAAAAGCTTTTCCGAACGTACGTTAGCTACTGGCTCCATAATCTGATCGTGGGCAAACATGACAAAGGTATCTTTAAAGGCAAGTTGGTCACGCTTATAGCCTGTTGTATTTATGTTAGCCAAATTGTTACTGATATTGTTAAGACGGTGTTCATTTGTAAGAGCACCGAACAAGGCGCTATACACACTGCTTTGCATGACGTTTCCTCCCATGTGGAATTTCTGTCAAAACAGCAATTGCAAAACGTGCGCCAATACAGATGCGAACATCGCTTCAAGAAACGGAAAAACAAGGGAAAAGAGGTACACAGAGCCACTTTTAGAAATTCTAAAAATAACACCATGCACCTCTTTTTACGTGCAAAATATCAAAGCCAGTATAGTACCTGTCAGAATTATAGTGTGCTCTGCCAGTCACAGCTTACTGGTCTTTCAATACATCATCTGCTATCGAAGCATCTCACGAGAACATTATGAGCATAACACTAGATACTATATCCAAATTTTACGGTGGCGACGAAATCATCCCTCAGTTTTCCTTAGATATTGCGGATGGTACGCGCCTTTGCGTCTGTGGTCCTAACGGGTGCGGTAAATCGACTCTTCTGAAAATGGTAGCCGGTATGGTTTCTGTAGATTCAGGACGCGTATTACTGCCTAAAAACTGCCGTCTGGGCTTTGTTCAGCAGGAGCTGGATGAATCATTATTAACCCTGCCGTTACTCAGCTGGGTACTGGAAGTGTTGCCCGACTGGAACGATTTCTGGGAAGAATGGGAAGCAGCAAGTCAGGCACAGGATGAAGCTGCCCTCAAACGCCTTGGAGTTCGTCAGGCAGAACTGGAACAGATATACGGTCACAATCCAGAACACAGAGCAAAAGCTGTATTAACAGGTCTTGGTTTCAGCGAAGACAAGTGGCTTAAGTCCATGAAGGAACTTTCCGGTGGCTGGCGCGAACGCGCAAAGCTCGCACGAGTCCTTACCGCAGGGGCAGATGTTCTGCTTCTTGACGAACCGACAAACCACCTTGACCTTGATGCCGTAGAATGGCTGGAAAACTTCCTGCTGGACTATCAGGGCGTGCTCATATTCGTAGCGCACGACAGAATCTTTATGGATAAAGTCGGCAGTCATATTTTATACCTTGGCGGCAACAAGCCAACCTTCCGCAAAGGCAACTTTTCGCAGTTCCTTGTGATTCAGGAAGAAATTGAAGCACAAAAAGAGCGTGAAGCAACCAAATTGCAGGAAGATATCGCGCATAACATGGATTTTGTGCGCCGCTTCAAAGCAAAAGCCAACAAAGCACGGCAGGCAAGCTCCAAACAGAAGATGGCGCAACGCCTGCAAAAAGAGCTTGATACAATCAAGTTTGAAACCAAGCGTAAAAGCCTTGCTTTTGCATGGCCGGAACCTGCTCCGGCAGAAAAACTTATTCTCAGCGTAAATGACCTTGGTTTCACGTATCCAGATGGTGTTACACTCTGGTCAAATTTAGAATTTCAACTGTACCGCGGACAAAAAATTGCTCTCGTAGGTCCAAACGGCTGTGGTAAATCTACTCTGCTCAAGCTCCTTGCCGGACGTCTGGAAAAGAACAACGGTTCTATCATGATGGCTTCCAAGGCAAAGATGGGCTACTTCTCCCAGCATCAGCTGGATACTCTGAATGCACAGAACACCGTGCTCAATGAAATCCGTCGCCTTTCCGACCCGAAGACTACAGAAGAAGAACTCATGTCTGTCCTTGGTCTCTTTATGCTTGGGCAACGGTATTTCGAACGTGTTGTGGGAGAGTTATCCGGTGGTGAAAAAAGCCGTCTGATGATGGCTATCCTTTTCCTTTCCCGCTGTAACTTCCTTGTTCTTGACGAACCGACAAACCACCTTGACCTTGAGTCACGCGAAGCGTTGATTGAAGCGTTAGCTTCCTTTGAAGGCACTATTCTGATGGTAGCGCATGACCGCTACTTGTTGAAAGAAGTTGCCGACCAGCTCTGGAGTCTTGCACCTGAAGGGCTTACTGTACACGAACGTGGTTTTGACGAGTACGACAAGTATCGCAAGGCACAGAATGCCCTTGCCAGCGGCAAAGCAAAAGAAGCAACCGCAGGCGGTGGTCTTAGCAGAGAAGAACAAAAACGTCTGAAGCGCGAGCAGGCAGAACTTCGCAATACAATTTACAAGCAGCTCAAGCCTAAACAGCAGCAGTACGAGAAAATGGAAAATGATCTCATGCTGATGCTTGAAGAACAAGGCGAACTGGAAACCAACATGGCTGATCCAGAGTTTTTTGCAAAATCAGCAGACATGCAGGAAGCCCTCAAACGATTCGGACAACTTCAAAATGACAGTGAAGTGCTGATGGAACAAATGGGCGAACTTGAGATGGAAATTGCAGAACTGGAAAAACAGCGCGAAACGCTGGCAGGCTAAGTATGAAGAAGTCTATTACCGTTGTTGCCGGTATAGTGTGGGACGGTGACCGATATCTTGCTGCCCGCCGACCAAAGGATGCGCCATTTGGCGGCTTCTGGGAGTTCCCAGGCGGTAAGATAGAGCCGGACGAAACGCCGGAGGAAGCCCTAATTCGAGAGTTTCAGGAAGAGTTGGATATTACGCCTACTGAATGGAGCTATTGGCAGACTGTCACCCATGAATACGAAGAGCTTGTTGTTACGCTTCTTTTCTTCCACATAACGGCTTTTACCGGTACACTTGTGCCCCAAGAAGGACATACCGTGCAATGGGTTATGCCGGAAGAAGCATGTAATCTCGGGTTTCTTGAGGCAGATATTCCTATAGTTCAAGCACTGGCAACATCAGCATAACGCAGATTTTCCTGCCGCTGCATCTGTATCTGGTATTTTACCCAACTGCTTACCTCTGCTGCTCTTTTACGCAAAGCTGATTTCGAGCAGCCTGGGGATACTAAGCTGCGTTGCTGACGTAACCACACAGAGATTCTCGACAGCTTTTTCTCCTTACAAGGCAGAAGTAAAAAAAGAGTACGGTAAAGGCGTAACTGCTCATCGTTGAAATAAATTTTTTGCTCATAACGCATCAAGGAAGAAAAGCTAACAGCAACATACAGCTACAATGTAAAAAACAAGGAACTGGCTGATTATGAGTAATCAGCCAGCCTCTTACGGCTGAATTTTTTACGCCAAAGGGATTCGGTTATGCATGCTTTCCTCTTTATTCTTGCGCTATTTGCCGGAACATTTCTGCCTCTGCAAATGGGGCTGAATGCCATGGTTACTTTACATTGGAGCCAAAGCGCGCCTCTCTCTTCGCTTATATCCTTCGCAGTAGGCACAATTGTTTTAAGCTTCTTTGTATTCGCAAGCCGCATTCCCATTCCGGCACTCACCACCTCTACAGTACCGTGGTATGCATGGCTCGGTGGCTTGCTTGGTGCCATCGGGGTAACCACATTAACCTACCTTGCCCCGCGCATTGGTGCTCTCGCCATGATCTCCCTGCTTATCTGCGGTCAGCTGTTCGCATCGGTAGTGCTCGACCATTTCGGTATTGTTGGATACCCGCTACGCCCTGTAACACTTATGCGTGCTCTTGGTCTTGTAATGCTTATATGCGGCGCGTATCTTGTTAACCGCTATTAATATCAACATGATATATTACTGATTGAATTACTGGCAGTGTTGTCCTATTGTCTCGCCGTGAAAGTATATTGATAAGGAACACCTAGCCTTTCCATAAGGGATACTATTCAGGAGATATGCATGGCGACGTTCGAATGGAACTCTTCAATGAATACTGGCATTGCTGTAATCGATGAACAACATGCCGAACTGACGCAGATCATTAATACCCTGTACTACGCATACATGGACGGAGAAGAAAACTCTGTTCTATGCTCTCTCATTCATAAAGTGAATGACTATGCGCATATACACTTTGAGACTGAAGTTAAGTTAATGAGCGCGTACAGTGATGAAATTCCAGATTTCGAATTGCACCTTGAGCAGCACAGAGAGTTTTTTTCCAATGCAATTGGGTTTCTGCTAGATTATCTGAATGATAAAGCAGATATTACTCCTGAGCTTTTAGACTACCTCACTGACTGGTGGTTTAATCATATCAATGGAATAGATCGGAAAATGGCTGAGTTTTTAATACAAAAAGGGGCAGCATAAAGCGAAAATGGCGGTTTTCGTTATATAGTGCCAACTAGTTACCTAATTTCTATGTGCCAAGGAGAGTTGAAATGAGTAAAGATCGTTTAGTGGTTGCCGTTGTCGGTGCCACTGGTGCTGTAGGGCGGGAAATGCTTTCCGTTTTGGAAGGTCGTGATTTTCCAGCTACCGAGGTTATTGCCCTTGCATCTGCACGATCCGCAGGCACCACAGTACCGTTTGCGGGTGGTGAACTTACAGTCAAAGAGCTGACTGAAGACTCTTTTGAAGGCGTTGATATTGCGCTCTTTTCCGCCGGTGGTTCCACATCTGAAAAATTTGCACCTATCGCAGCAAAAGCTGGCTGTGTTGTTGTAGACAACTCCAGCGCATGGCGTATGGATGATCGTTGTCCGCTGGTAGTGCCGGAAGTAAACCCGGAAGCACTTGATACGCACAACGGTATTATCGCCAACCCTAACTGTTCTACAATTCAGATGATGGTTGCGCTCAAGCCGCTGCATGACAATGGTCAGATCAAACGCATTGTTGTTTCCACCTATCAGGCAGTATCCGGCTCCGGTCAAAAAGCAATTACCGAACTGGAAACCCAGATTCGTCAGCTTTTCAACATGCAGACACCGGAAGCAGAAGTATATCCATACCAGATTGCGTTTAACGCACTTCCACAGATCGATGTTTTCATGAATAATGATTACACAAAAGAAGAAATGAAAATGGTTAACGAAACCGTTAAAATCTTCAATGATCCTTCTGTAAAAGTAACTGCAACATGTGTACGAATTCCTGTATTTTACGGTCACAGCGAATCCGTGAACATCGAAACTGTACAGAAAATTACTCCGGCGGAAGCTCGTGCTATTCTTACTCAAGCACCGGGTGTTACTGTGCTTGATAATCCGGGTGAAAAAATCTATCCGATGGCAATTGATGCCGCAGGACAGGACGACACCTACGTGGGACGCATCCGCGAAGATGAAACTATTGAAAACGGCTTGAACATGTGGATCGTAGCTGACAATATCCGTAAGGGTGCTGCACTCAACACCGTGCAGATTGCGGAAGAGTTGATTAAACGCGATCTTCTTGGCGTAAAAGATACAACCGTATTCGACTAGGAGAAAGCAACCGTGGTGAACGTATGTGATACAGAAGAATACATATCTAAAATTCTGAATAGCCGTCGTGCCGGAGAGCGCGATGTGCTTGCCTTTTACGAGCATAGAATCGGGTGCATTTGTAAAAACCCGAGACTCATGCTGCTGCCTATGGACGACCACCTCGCCCACAGGGGAGATGGCGTTTTTGAAAGCATTAAATGGGTAAACGGCAAACTGTATCAGCTTGATGCACATATCGATCGCATGAAGCGTTCCGTAAAAGGATTACATCTTTCGCCACCATGCACATGGGAAAAACTTACAGAACTTGCCATTGATGTAGCAAAAGCAGCCGGTACCGAAAACGGTCTATTGCGTATCATCATAGGACGCGGTCCGGGTGGATTCGGCATCGACCCCAAAGAGTGTCCGGTAAGCAGCCTGTATATCGTAGCCTACAATCTGAAGCCAAAACCTGCTGAATGGTTTGAAAAAGGGGCTACTGCGTTCCGTTCATCCATTCCTGCAAAACCGGCACACATGGCACGGGTAAAAAGTGCAAACTACATCCCAAATGTGCTCATGAAACGTGAAGCAGACGAGCGCGGCTACGACTTCCCGTTCAGCTTTGATGCAGACGACTTCATTGCTGAAGGTGCAACAGAAAACGTTGCTCTTGTTAATCAGGAAGGTACACTTGTTGTGCCTGAGTTTTCCAACGCGCTTGTGGGAACAACCATCATGCGCGCTGTAGAACTTATGCAGAGCAAGATAAAAATTGAATTCAGTGCAGTACGTGAAGATGATCTTTACAGAGCAAAAGAAGTTCTTATTTTCGGCACAACATCCGACTGTATCTCAATTGTCCGTTTCGAAGGACAGCCTATCAGCGATGTTCGCCCCGGTCCTGTCGGGAACGAAATAAGACGAGTGCTTAAAGAAGATTTAGAAACAAACGGACTGCCATTGTAGTCAGCTTTCTGTTTACCCCCGCGCAAGCGGAGATGTGACCATATAATACTATCGGCCCTGCTCTGTTTGCATATATGAAATAATAGAGTCGGTGCTGTGTAAAACGGCACCGACTTTTTATAACCAACACAATTTTAACTTACTAGCACATAACATCGACAGTACGAAACCTGCGGGGGGAAAAACGGAGGGGTCGTGCTGAATATTCAGGACATATTTATGCACATTTTGTTGCTTGATCTGGGAAAAGAAATGCGTGGTGGTCAATGGCAAGTGTTCTATTTGGCACGAGCATTAGCCCGTTCTCAGAACTTCACAGTAACCTTAGCTGCTCCAGCAAAAGCGCCATTATTTCAACACGCAGCAACAGTAGAAGGCATTACCCTTTTACCACTTTCAAGTGGTGCAGATTGGGACATCCGTAACATCTACAAACTTCGCCGTGCAGTAACACGGGATCACGCTCAAGTTATCCACACTCACTGTGCTAAAAGTGCGTCTCTCGGCGGCATTATTAAAAAAATGTGCGGTACCGGGGTTCGTCTTATCCATACCCGCCGTGTCTCATATCCTCTCAAAAAAGGATGGAGCGGCAACAAATATTTACTCGCCGATGCCATCGTCGGAGTAAGTCAGGAAATATCCGATACAGTCTTAGAATCCATTTCTACCTTAGAGAAATACAAGGTTTCTACGATTCATTCCGGCATTGACGCTTCCCGCTATCAGGAAAAGAAAAAGCGCGAGGACGACAGAGTCATCATCGGCATGATCGGCGCATTGACCGAACAGAAAGGACATGTAGTTCTTGTAAAAGCGCTTGGCGAACTTGCTAAATATAAAGACATCCCAACATGGGAAGCACGTTTTGTCGGCGACGGTCCACTCTTCGGTGAAATTAAAGACCTTGCAGAAGAACTTGGTATCAGCAAGCACCTTGCCTTGCTTGGACGTCAGGATGCACGCGAGCAGCTTCCATATTTTGATCTGCTGGCAGTACCTTCTGTAAATGGTGAAGGGTCATCTGGCGTTATTAAAGAAGGATGGGTCGGGCAACTTCCTGTTGTAACGTCTGATCTTCCATCTAATCTGGAATTGGTTGAAAACAACAAAAGTGGACTGACCTTCCCGAACTACGATCACAAAAGACTTGCACAGCATCTGCGCAATCTTATGCTCGATTCAAAACTACGTGCACGCCTTGTGGAAGGTGGCAACAAGCGGGTTCAGGAATTCACTGACATGAAAATGGCAACAGCATACATGGAACTGTATAATCAGCTGTAACCGGTCACCATCACTTCTATTTTCTTGTATATAGAACATGAAAAAAGCCTGCGGATCAAAATGATACGCAGGCTTTTTTCATTCTAGATTTATTCTTCGTTCATTCGCGTAATGTTAGCGCCAACTGGAATAAGCTTTTCTTCAATATGCTCATAGCCACGATCTAAGTGGTAGATGCGCTGCACATGAGTTTCACCTTCCGCAGCAAGTCCTGCAAGAACAAGAGATGCACTTGCACGCAGATCGGACGCCATTACAGGCGCACCACGCAGCATCTCTCCGCCTTTAATGCGGGCAGTTCTGCCAGCAAGGCGAATATCCGCACCCATGCGACCAAGCTCCGGTGCATGCATAAAGCGGTTTTCAAAAATGGTTTCTTCAACCATAGAAGTACCGTCTACATAGCACATAAGCGCCATAAACTGCGCCTGCATATCTGTAGGGAATCCCGGATACGGCTGTGTTGTAATCTCCACAGGAGTAAGCGGCTTAACGTACGTTACGCGGGTTCCGTTATCTTCTTTGGTGATTTGAAGACCCATTTCTTCAAGCTTGCTAATGACTGCATCGAGTGAATCATTTGGGCAATGCTCAAGCAACAGATCACCTTTAGTAATTGCAGCAGCAATCATGAAAGTTCCTGCTTCAATACGGTCTGCCATAATTGCGTATTCGCAGCCTTTAAGACGTTCTACGCCTTTAACACGAATGACGCTTGAACCGTGTCCTTCAATATCAGCACCACACGCGATAAGGAAGTTTGCAAGGTCTACAATTTCCGGTTCACGAGCGGCATTTTCAAGAATTGTTTCGCCCTCTGCAAGGCAAGCAGCCATAAGCAGGTTTTCTGTTCCGCCTACAGTTACTTTTTCAAAAACAATGCGCGCACCCTGCAAACGTCCTTCACATCTCCCCATGATGTAGCCGGAGTCCACTTCAAATACCGCACCCATTTTTTCCAATGCTGAGAGGTGCAAATCCACTGGTCGCGCACCGATAGCACAACCACCGGGGTACGCAACTTTAGCTTCACCAAGGCGGGCAAGCAACGGACCGAGACACAACACAGAGGCGCGCATGGTCTTTACGAGGTCATAAGGCGCTTCTGGTTTAGGATCACAGCCGTCTGTTTCAACAACTCCGTCAACAAACCGACTCGGGCATCCGAGAATATCCAGCAAACTGATTGTTGTGCGAATATCACGTAAGTTCGGCACGTTAGTAAAACGTGCAGGCTCAGAAAGTAAGATAGAGCCCATCAAAATCGGCAGTGCAGCGTTCTTCGCGCCACTAACACGGATTGTTCCTTTTAACGGAACGCCACCTTGAATAACTAATTTTTCCATATGTCTCCCTTAAACGGGTCTTGAATATCGTAGGTTATACAGCGAATATCAGTCCCTCTCATGTAACGTCGTATAAGCCGACTTACCTTTAGAAGCAATAAATTTTAAAAAAATGAATTTTATGCTTGACCGCAATCGCTGAATTCTATAGTACACATTCCTGCTTGTGGCGGATGTAGCTCAGTTGGTAGAGCACACGGTTGTGGCCCGTGTTGTCGAGAGTTCAATCCTCTTCATTCGCCCCATCCAAGAAAGAATGCCCTGTACATTGTACAGGGCTTTTTTTGTGCCCACTGTACAACATCCTGTTTTATTTCAGTATTTCATTCATTGAGTGACAGGCTATTTGCAATGCATGCTCAAGAGCATCAATATCAGATGCATCTACATGCCCCTTCTTAGCTGCCTTTTCGATTTGTTCGCAACATGAGTACACATCTTTTGCAGAAACATTCCCGCTGGCACCTGCAAGAGTATGCGCCTTGCTTACAAGCCCATCCCAATCTTTTTTCAAAAGTAATGCACGAAATTCTTCAATGACATTTGCGTACGTATCAATAAACGTTCGCACCACTATCAAATAGATGTGGCTTTTTCCATTTAAGCGCTCTACGCCTTCTGCCACCGCAAGCCCCGGTAATAAAGCAGGCAATAGCAACTCTTCCTGTGTTGCTATAAGCTGTGGCTGCTCTTTGTGTTGCAACTGCGATGAGGTTTCACCTAATGGATGCTGCGCGCTTTCCTGTCCCGAATCGTCGGGCATCACAGCCGTGCCAGCCTGCCTTTTCCTTTTGTCGTACTTTTTCAACACCCGTACCAGCTCATCAAGCTCAACAGGTTTTGTTAAATATCCGTTCATACCCGCAAGCTCTGCTCTGTCTTTGTCTTCTTGCAAGGTATGCGCTGTCATGGCGATTACAGGCAGGTCTTTCAAATCCAGTTCTTCGCGCAAGCGTGTTGTCGTGGTAAATCCATCCATACCCGGTAACTGAATATCCATGAGAACAACATCATATTTGTAGACAGAAAGCAGTTCGAGCGCAGTAAGACCATCCTTAGCTATTGTGACTTTTACACCGAGATATTCCAGTATTTCACGCATCACTTGTTGATTTATCTGGTTATCCTCTACCGTCAAAACAGATAGCCCTTCGACGCTGCGTGCTTCGATATCCAGCTCAGAGCGAACTTTTCTGTCAGAATCCAGTGTCCGCAAAATAGTGAGCTTCACTTGCGAGAACGTAATCGGACGTCGCAAAAATGATGTCAGGGTAAATTGGCAGGTACCTTCAGGTAGCGCCTCATCGCCAAGACGAGCCGCCATCATAACTTTCTGTTCTGGATGGTCGCATAGGTATTGTACAAGCCTGCCTTGCATATCCTGCTTTTCCTTACTGCCCAGAACAACAAGATCAAAACCGCTGCCCTGTGCCTGCCGCTCCAGCTGCAACAAAGCCTGCTGTTCCGAACCGAGGACAACAACAAGCATTCCCAATTCCGAAAATAACGTTCGCCACATCACACGCGCTGCAACTGACGGTTCCAGTACTAGCACCCGCCATCCGGAAAAAACAGGAAGCATCATATTACGGGAGCCTTCTGCCACGGCAAACGGAAGGACAACTAAAAATTTACTGCCTTCACCGACAGTGCTTTCCACCGAAACAGTTCCCTTCATCAGCGATACAAGCTCTGCAACAATAGAAAGTCCCAACCCTGTGCCACCATATTGACGAGAAGTAGACCCGTCTGCCTGCACAAAGGTTTCAAACAGCTTCTGTTGCGCTTCCTCAGCGATACCAATCCCTTTATCTGCTACCGAAAATACCAGATGAACGACTTCTTCATGCCCCGACAGGTGAGTACGGTGAGAGGAACGCACAACTCTTTCAAGCGATACATGTAGTTCAATCGCGCCCCTGTCCGCAAATTTAAATGCATTACCCACAAGATTGAGTAAAATTTGCTTCAGCCTGAACGCATCACCGTGAATGACAGGTGGTACGTTTTCATCAACAACGACAATCAAATCCATTTCTTTTACAGCGACTTTTTCAGTAAAGATAATGGTCAATTCATCCAGCACATCGCGCAAAATAAAGTTTGCTTCTTCAATCTCCAGTTTTTTTGCTTCAAGCTTCGATAAATCAAGCACCCCGTTAATCAGATGCAACAAGTTTTGCGATGCTGATGCAATAATCTCTGCGTATTCCCACTGCTTGCTGGTCAAATCAGTTGTCTGCAACATATCTGTCATACCGAGGATAGCATTCAACGGAGTTCGCAACTCATGGCTGACACTGGCAAGAAACTCACTTTTGGCTGTGTTTGCGGCTTTCGCTTCTTCAGTTGCTTTTTCAAGCTCTTCTGTGCGCTCCTGCACTTGCTTTTCAAGGTCACGACTTTCTGAAAGCAAGAACATATCATGCGACTCGATATGGTCGAGCATGCTGTTGAATGAGTCAGTAAGCTCTGCAAGTTCTCCCATGCCGTTCCGTTCTGCACGTAACGAATACGTCTGTTCTTCGCGTACTCTACGGGCAGTTTTCGAAAGCGCACGCAACGGACGCAGCAATGTACGGACAATAAAAAATATCACCATGAGTACAACCATAATGCTGGCTGCAATATTGGCATAAATCGACTGGGTAAACAGATGCAGAAAATGCTTATGAACAGGCGAAGAGGTAACTATGGAGACAAGTGTCCCGACGGGAAAATTTTCGTAGTAGATCGGCGATTCAATACGATACTCATTCTGCTGAAGAGCTGGAACAGCAGTAGATTCCTGCCCTTTATAGTAGCCGCACAGCAGCACGCCGGAAGCATTATATACATACAGTCCTACCGTATTCTTATACGATAACTGCTCGTTAATAAGCTCTTCAGCTCTCTCACTTTTACCGAATGCCAATGGAGTTGCTAAATGGGAAGCCAGCACATGCGCTTGCTCTTTGCGATTTTCAAGGAAGTGAGCCTTGCGCTCTTCAATGGCAAACGAATAGTACAGTGAATTAAAAAGGATAAGAAATGCGGCGGTAAGAAGAAGACTCACGGCAACAAAATTTTTTATATAGCTATCAGGGAAAAGCTGTAATTTAACAAGCCGCTTCAACATCACACACCACCTATACACTTGATACGTCTATGCAATCCACTAGCCACCACATTCTTAGAGTTGCAATACTTGCTCACAATTCAAAGTAAATTTACCCCTCACCTGCGTACAATCAAGGCAAGAAGCTGCCGAGCATCCGGACTCTTTCCAATATACAGACAAACCAGATAGCCCGCAGCAAAAAGAGGAATGCTGCATAAACTGATAACGCCGTAAGGTACGACAAGCCAACAACCAGCGCCAACAGCAACGCTTGCCAGCAAATAAATCAAATTCCATCGACGTAATTGTACCGAAAAAAATTGCTGTCTGTTCAGCAAACAATAAAGCACGCCGCAATTCACCCATCCACCACATGCAACAGCAAAGGCAAGCCCAGCCCCACCCCAAAACTGCATTAACAATGCGCCGAGTCCTCCTGTAACAGCAAGGCTACACACGCCTGCCAACAACGGCACACGGCTTTTCTGCCTCGCATAGTAAGCGCTTAGCAAGGGACGCGAAACAGCAAAGGCAGGTAGCCCCACAGTAAAGGCTTGCAGCATAGTCGCTGCGGCTGCGGTATCTTCCGGCGAAAATGCTCCCCGCTCAAAAAAGAGCTGTAAAACAGGATGCGCCAGCACAAAAAGACCTGCGGTAGCAGGAAGAGCAAGGAAAAGAGTAAATTGCACAGCAGATGAAAGCAATTCGCCAAATTTTTGTACATCATTAGAAGCAGCAAGCGAAGAAAGTGCAGGAAGTACGGCAATTCCAATAGCTACACCAATTAATCCTAATGGAAATTGCACCAGCCTGTCAGCAAAATACAGCTTTGCAATGGTTCCCTCAGTCTGAAAAGAGGCAAGGACAGTGACAAGAAGCACGCTCAATTGAAAGACAGCACCGCTCAGAACTGTAGGAATAAGCCTTTTTCCCAACAGAGAGGCATCAGAATCAAAGATACGCCAGCTACCGTACACAAACATGCCTTTTGGCAAAAAAGCGGCTTGCAGCACTACCTGAAGCGTTCCTCCAAGTACCAGAGAAATACAAAGCGTCTCTGCCACAGGCAGGACAAATATCCACGCCACACCAGCGCCGAGTATCAATGAGCAATTGAGCACGAGCGGAGCAAGTGCCGGAGCTGTAAAATTATTTCTGCTATGCAATACGCCAGAAAACAAAGCGACCAGCCCAATACACAGAATATACGGCAACGTCAGCTTGAGGAGCGAATTTGCATACGCAAAGACATCAGGCGTTGCTGTAAGTCCCGGTGCCAGCATCGTAACAAGTACACTGCTGCCGTATTCTGCGAACAGTAAGAAAACGGAAAAGATGCCCACAGTCCACAGTAAACAGGTGCGCACTAGCGAAAGCCCCCGTGCTTCGCCCTCCACTGCCTCTACGTGAGCAATATTTGCAGTTACTGCGGAAGAAAGTGAACCTTCCGCAAATAATTTTCTAAACAGATTAGGAAGACGAAATGCGACAATAAGTGCATCAGCTATGGGACCTGCTCCTAACAGCGAGGCGATAATCACATCACGCAACAGTCCCATCAGGCGGGAAATAAAGCTGCCCGCAGAAACCACAGCAGCCGAAGAGAAAATTTTTTGAAACCTCATAATATCCTGTAATGCTCTATGCAGAAAAAAATAGGGCGCCTGCAGCCGACAACCTCACTCCGAATAGCACCATCATCTTACCGTGCGCCATTACAACCAGAAGCTCAGCGACAAAAAACATCTTTGATGTCTTACAAGCACCACATGGGCGACACAAAAAGCCTAGATCAAAATGATAACAACACCTCTGACGCTTCAGCTCAACAAGCACATCATATAGTATTTGCTGAACTACGTATTCAAACGATACGATGCATGGATCACGCAAACGATGCTTAGTCATCAATTTGACCTACAGCTATGGAATATTATGCCTAACCACTCTACATTTCTTCACTTACGTTATTTGTCGCCGTTACTCATTCCTTTTTTACTCTTTTTTGCTGGAGGAATAACACTGGCGGCACTTCAATCATTAGGAATGGGACTACCGTTCCCATACGATGGTGGAATGCTGGATAGCTACGAAGCGCTGCTTACACCATATATGCTGCGCTCGTTTCTTCTATCCATAAAAGTCGGGGCATTGGCTGCCTTCTTTTCCGTTGTTATCGGCACAGTACTCGCAATCGGACTTTGGCGAATGCCTTCCTTACTGCAACAGGCAGGGGTAATTTACAAAATCCCCCTTATTTTGCCACATCTTGCTGTAGGCTTTATTGTATTCTTTTTCTGGGCAAAATCTGGGCTTGTTTCTTCCGCCATGTTTCATGCAGGCATAATCGGCACACCGCAGGATTTCCCGTCTATTTTATTCGGCAGTGATGGGTGGGGGATGATTATTGCCTACACATATAAACAAATCCCTTTTGCACTGCTCATGGTGTATTCTTCACTAAAACGACTGGATATGCGCCTGCTGGAAACGGCCTACATGCTGGGAGCCAGCCGCGCCAGAGCGTTCTGCACGGTTACCTACCCGCATATAAACACGGTCGTGCACTCTACGTTTTGCATCCTGTTCCTGTTTGGATTCGGTGCGTTTGAAATACCGTTTCTATTAGGTGGATCACAGCCTGCAATGCTCAGTATTGAAGCATATAATATGTATTTTAGAAAAGAACTCTACCATCGCCCGCAAGCAATGGCGATTCTCATCGGCATATTCATCTTCTCCGTTGCATTTCTCACTATATACTTACGCGCTGTAGCCCCGAAACGTCTGGAGAAGCAGCATGACTAGCAAAAACATCCGCCATCACGCTCTATTTTTATTCTTTGTGCTCTTTTTCGCTGCCCCGACAGCCGTACTTATTGTCTCGCTGTTTGCACCGGGATGGACATGGCCGGACATCGTTCCCAAACAATACTCTACCAAGGCTCTGTTGTCCGTTTGGCAGCATAAGAACGCTATTGCTATGAACCTTGGAGTATCCGTACTGTATTCCTTAGCAACCACGCTCTGCACACTCCTACTCAGTCTGTTTCCAGCGTATCACTTTGCGCGTGCCCAGTTTGCAGGAAAAAACATTCTTCAAGGAATCTTACTCACTCCCGCGCTGGTTCCGGCAATGACTTTTTCTATGGGTATCCATCATATTTTCATCAAACTATCGTTAGCAGATACGTTTGGCGGAGTAGTGCTAATACTGACTATCTTCAGTTACCCTTTTATGTTGCGTGCTCTTATTTCCGGCTTCGAAGCCTATAACCACGAATACGAACTATGCGCCAAAAACCTTGGAGCCACATTGTGGATGCGCCTGCGGTATGTCACCTTTCCGCTCTTACTCCCTGCTATCATCGCAGGCGGCTCCGTTGTGTTTCTGGTAGCATTTTCTGACTACTATCTTGTATTTTTAATCGGCGGGGGCGTCGTTCCTTCATTCACCGGCTACCTGTTCCCCTTTATCACTGGGGCGGATCGAGCCATGGCAAGCGCGCTTTCTCTCATTTTTCTTATTGTACCTGTAGTGCTGTTCATTATTGTTGAGCTTTCCATGCGTCGCTTTTATCAACGATCAGGTCTATACTAGAATACATAGCCCAACACATTAGACGACGGGCTAGCGCAAGCCATAGCGTAAAGAGGCAATAGGCTGTTAGTCTGATTTACAACAATAAAGAAAGTGATTACTGACAAAGAGAAATCATAGTAGTTCTTTTAACCGCTACTACTTTCAGGACACGGTCATCGTCATTTTTTTAGACCTCCCCGTTATCCACTGTGTCGAGTATCCATTTCATTTGTAAACGGCTTTCCTATCAGATTCTATTTTCAGGACGTACACTCATGTTTAATAAAGATTATCTTCTGCCGACACTGTCACTTTTTTGCGCCATGATTCTATGGTCAAGCTCATTTATTGCCATGAAAATCGCTGTGGCAGGCTTTTCTCCAATTGCCGTTGTCTTCGGGCGTATGGTAATCGCCTCGTTGCTCTTTTGTGCACTCTGGAAAAATTTTAGAAGCATACATGTTCGACGGGAAGATTGGAAATATCTCATCTTTATGGCGGTATGCGAACCGGGGTTATACTTTCTCTTTGAAGCATATGCACTTAAATATACTTCTGCCACGCAAGCGGGCATGATTGTAGCAACCTTGCCGGTGTTTGTAGCAATTGCAGCGTTTTTTATTCTGAAAGAAAAGCTCGCGTTGCGCGTATGGTTTGGATTTTTCATTGCTGCATTCGGAGTTGCCCTACTCTCATGGGGTGCAACAGCAACAGAAAATGCACCTAACCCGCTCCTTGGCAACACACTGGAAACCCTCGCTATGGTTTCGGCTACTGGCTATATGATTACGGCAAAAAGTCTCTCTAACCGCTATTCACCACTCTTTATTACTGCTTTGCAAGCGTGGGTAGGCGCAATATTCTTTTTACCGCTTCTCGCCTTTACTCCGGGTGCATTTCCTACAGAATTTCCATACGAAGCAAGTGTCGCGGTTCTCTATCTAGCAAGCGTTGTCACTATGGGCGCATACGGTCTATACAACTTTGGACTCAGTAAAGTTCCGGCAGGACAGGCATCAGGTTTTACCAACCTTATTCCAGTATTTACCATGTTCATGGGATTCATGTTTCTTGGTGACAGACTTAGCACAACCCAGTTTCTGGCTTCCGGTTTAGTGCTGGGTGGCGTTATTCTTACACAGATATCTTCCTCTTCCAAAGAAGAAGCCAAAGCTACAGTCTAGAAAAACACGACTCCTCCAACTCCCTGCATCGCCACATCGTTTTTATACCACGCTGCTGGCGACAACTTCTCAATCAATATATCAAAAAAAAGGCTGCCCAATCGGGCAGCCTTTGTACTTTGCTCTATCGCTAACGTCTTATCGACGGGAAGCAGGTTCAACGAACAATTTATTGCCGCGAATCTGGTTGCCATTCATAACGTTAAGAACTTCCTGTGCGTAGTCTTCTGGAACTTCAACGAAGGAGAAGCGATCGTAAATATCGATTGCACCGATCATTTTACCAGGAAGACCGGATTCGCCAGCGATTGCGCCCACGATATCACGAGCACCAATGCGGCTTTTGCGACCAACGTTGATGAACAGACGTACCATACCTGCCTGCGCACCTGTGTCGCCGAAGGATTTCTTCTGCTCAGGCATTGCATCACCAAGTTCACGATGCATGAGAATTTTAAGCAGCGCTGCTGCCATCTCTGCTGTAGTGAGGTCGCCGTCGAATTCATTCTGGATGAAGTCGTCAACGATGGTGAGGTAACGATCAAGCTCGTGTTTATTGATGTTCTCACGAATTTCATCAAGCAGTTTGCTTGATTTCGCGTTTTCAACATCAGCAATGGTCGGCACCTGATGCTGAACAATACGTGCTTTAGTGAAGCGTTTGATATCGCGAAGTTTCCAGAATTCTTTACCGGAAACAAAAGTAAACGCACGCCCCATACGACCCGCACGACCAGTACGACCGATACGGTGAACGTAGTATTCAACATCGTTAGGAATATCGTAGTTTACTACAGCTTCAACGTCATCTACGTCGATACCACGAGCAGCAACGTCTGTTGCAACGAGAACTTCAATATTACCTTTACGGAAGCGGTTCATAACACGGTCACGCTGTGTCTGGTTCAGGTTACCGTGCAGACCGTCTGCCTGATAACCGCGTCCCTGAAGGTTCGCTGTAAGCTCATCTACACCACGCTTAGTGGAGCAGAAAACAATGGTGAGCTTAGGGTTGTACACATCAAGAACACGACACAGTGCATCCATTTTCTGGAATGGACGAACTTCGTAGTAAATCTGTTCAATGTTAGGAACAGTCAGAACTTTCTGTGTTACTTTAAGAAATTCCGGATTAGTGAGGAAACGTTTTGCGAGCTGCAAAATTTCATCACGCATGGTTGCGGAAAAGAATACTGTCTGGCTTTCTTCCGGTACCTGTTCAAGGATGAACTCAATGTCATCACGGAAGCCCATATCGAGCATTTCATCCGCTTCATCAAGAACAGCCATGTTAATATCCTGAAGAGAAATCGTACCGCGTTTCATGTGGTCCATGATACGACCAGGAGTACCTACGATAACCTGCACGCCACGACGTAATGATTTAATCTGGCGTTCAATCGGCTGACCACCGTAGATAGGCAGTACAAATACGCCACGCTTACGTTTTGCAAGCTGGCTCATTTCTGTTGCAACCTGAATAGCAAGTTCACGGGTTGGACAAAGAACAATTGCCTGTGGAGATTTCTGACGCGGATCGATTTTTTCCAAAACTGGAATACCGAATGCTGCGGTTTTACCCGTACCTGTCTGAGCCTGACCAATTACATCCTTACCTTCGAGTAAGTGTGGAATAGCCATAGCCTGAATTGGAGATGCTTCTTCAAATCCCATGTCTTCAATAGACTTCAACAACTCCGGAGAGAGAGGGAGTTCAGAAAAAATACATCGTTCCATAATAAAATTCCTTATGCACTAACTGGCATCTTGTGACTGCGCTGCAGCAGAATAGAATTCTTTGACGCACCTATTCAAAGTTTCTACTTTCTTGCCGGAGGGCTGTCTTTTTATGTTACATTCTATCTTAGAAGCTGTGCTCCGATCTGGAACTGAGGCGCTGGCAAGCAGGGACACCGGACGTCTGGAGCGTGTGTACTTTGCTCCTTTTCCCGAGTTATGTTCGCCAAGGCGTCTATTCATATCGGTTGTTATGCCGCAGTACAGCGAACCATCTGCACATTGCACAAGATAGACTACCCAACTTTTTTTCATCGACATCTTCTGGTCTTGCACGATACCAGTCCATGCAATCTGCTAAGACCTGCTAACATTTGCAGGCGGCAGCAGTTGTTTTTTCTAGCTTCAACGTGTCGCCGGGCTTCAAGTCATACAAGCGACAATCAGGAGCATAATTCTGTAACTGGTACGCAAAATCTTTTGTATTCTGTTCAAGGACGGGGAAGGTGCCCCAATGCATCGGCATAACGCTTTTGCATTTAAGCAGACTGCACGCAAGCGCCGCCTGTTTTGCATCCATTGTAAACACGCCGCCTATCGGCAGCAGGGCGAGGTCGATGTCGTATAACCGCCCCCATAATTCCATTTCGGAAAAAATTCCTGTGTCTCCGGCATGGTACACGGTGTAGCCATCGTCCAGTCGAAAAATATATCCGACAGGTGCTCCGGACTCTGTGGAATGGTAGGCTTGCGTCATTGTAACGCTCACACCTTCCACAGCAATTGTTCCACCTATATTAAAACCGATACCGTTAATCACTTGTTCCTGCGGTACGCCAGCTTTCACTAACTCTTCTGCCGTACCGACAATTGCGCCAAGTTTTGCACCCGTTGCTTTACAAATTTCTACTGTTGAACCCGTATGGTCGCCATGGTCATGAGTAACAAAGACTGCATCCGGTTTTGATGCATTTTGCCATGTTGAAGCGGCTGACGGGTTTCCTTCAAAAAAGGGATCAATAAGTATTGTCGCGGAAGGAGTTTTCAGTTGAAAATTCGCATGTCCATTCCATTGTAGTTCCTGCATTTCTTATCCTCCGGCTAAAGCTTGAACGGCTAAATGCCATCCCAGCGTTTAACTAACGCATGCTCAATATCTAACTGATCGAGCATTCTACCTACAAGATGATTACAAATATCTTCTATGGTCTCAGGCTTTGAATAAAATCCCGGTGTAGGCGGCATAATAAGCGCACCAGCCTCATCAGCAGCAAGCATATTCTGCAAATGTATACGATTCAGCGGTGTTTCGCGAGGAACAAGAATGAGTTTTCTACGCTCTTTTAATGTAACGTCAGCGGCTCTGTGTATAAGGTTAGACCCTATGCCGTTGGCAATTGCACCTAGAGAAGCCATAGAGCACGGGCAAACAATCATACCATCGTGCAGCCATGATCCACTTGCCGGTGCAGCCCCGAACTCATGTTGCGTATAAACAGCGTGTGCATTGGAGGTGAGGTCATCGATGTGCAGTCCCGACTCAAGCTCAAGGACTGTCTTGGCTGCATCAGATACAATAAGGTGTACCTCAGCCTGAGAAGTGGCAGCGAGTTCTTTGAGCAGCGTAACAGCAAGCGGCATCCCGCTGGCACCTGTCACTGCTACAACAATTTTTTTCATAACTCTCACTTACTATCGGAGCAACATAGATCCGGTGTAACATTATAAAAACGCAGATAAGACAACTAGCGTTATACTGCTGTCTTGCAAGCGGCTTTACCAAACTAATTATACGAGTGCCAGTTAAATAATTTGCAACAAGGTTTTTTTCTTATTTTTACACATTTTTGTCAATTTTAGCCTCATTTTTTCCTTATTCGCGTATCGATAGAGAAGTATATTTACCCTCAACAGCTATAAATTACAAATATGTTATTTGCGAGATTTTCAAAATACAACACGAGACATTTCGAGACATATTTTCTCATTCTCAAACACCCTAAAACTGTTTACATACCCAGCACAACGAAGCACTTTAGGCTCCACTATAGTACACCAATTTATGCGGACAGTGCATGGCAACACGTTATATAACTTGACATCATTGGCGCTCAAGTCTACTTAATCGCCCACGGGCTATTAGCTCAGCTGGATAGAGCGCTGCCCTCCGGAGGCAGAGGCCACAGGTTCGACTCCTGTATAGCCCGCCACGCTGAAATATTTTGCTGTACGATACTGTAAGGGAACTCCTTGTAATCCAAGGGGTTCCCTTTTTTTTGTTTGTACAACTTTGTACGATGCAGGAAGTTATCTATATTCAAAATGATACATGGTCCATATACTTTTGGCGTACTCAGGTAATGGTGTGGCATTACCATCTACCAGTTTTTATACAGACAATCTTACAAGGAGCATGAATGTCCTCTATTCCCCAAAACAAGCATGAACTACTAGCTGCTATACAAACGGCTTATACAAAAATAACCATTGATTATACTTCAATACCAGCAGAGCATACACGCACCTACGGCGTCGATGGAAATAGTAAAGGCACACAAATTACGGTATGCGATACCCTTGCATATCTTATAGGCTGGGAAAAGCTTGTACTGAAATGGTATAAGAACAAGAAAGAAGGGAAGCCTGTAGATTTTCCAGAAAAAGGCTACAAATGGAACGAGCTAGGACTGCTAGCACAGCATTTTCACACACAATACCAAGATGCTAGTTACCCTGCCTTACTCAATGAGTTTGAACAAGTCACAGCAGCTATCATAGAACTGATTAACTCTCTTAGTGAACAAGAGCTTTATGGTACAGCATGGTACAAAAAATACACACTGGGAAAAATGATACAGTATAACACCGCATCCCCCATGAAGAATATGCGAACAAAAATTCGCAAATTCAAAAGAACTAACGGGTTATAGCAAGGAATAGTCTACATCAAAAAAGGAAAATAGATTGAACAGCGCATTTATTCACTGCTAGTACTTGCTTTAACCTACAATGCATGAACCATGAACATACCAACAATAAATAATAAGCTAGTAATAAAAAAGGATGGCATAGCCACCCTTTTTCACTGTATCAATCAGAGTTAGGTCGCCAAGCAACTTCACGAAAAAAATCCGTATTCGCAGTCAAGAGGCTATCCTTTTTTTGGTGGACAACGGAAGTTTTATAAATATATGCATGCATTATAAAATAACATATATTTATAAAATTGGAGGAGAGTATGTCTGCCCCTGCACAGTCTATTGAATTTTACGTTGAATCTGATGAAAAACCAAAGGCTGGAATCACCATTCTTACTAAAGGCAATAATACTCGAAAATCAAATAAAAAATTAAAAGGAAAGTTTGTTGATATCCAATTAGGAAAACTCTGGATTAAGAATCTCCGTGACTTCACTCGTAATAATGAAGTGTACTTAGAAATGAATGCGATCACTTATAAAACAAAACCAGGAGGGAGGATACAAATACCATATGTATTCAAATTAAATGTGAATATAAAGGATGAAACGTTCAGTTCGCAAGTTAGCAGCAGAGAGGTTCTCACAGGAGTAAAATTAATTGGTAGTGGTGTGCAAATGAAAATTCGACTGACTGAGCTCGATAAAGCGGACTTAAAAAAATTAAATCTGATAAAAAACTTTTTTGAAAAAAATCAACTTGCTCAATTCGCTTTGAAAGCTGCGGAAACGAAAGTTCCTTTTGCTGAAGAACTTGCTGATTTCTCTTTTGAGTTAGTTGAAGTGCTAGATGAATTTAACGATGACGATACGGTTTGGGCTGAACAACCAAAATACGACTTTAGATCTTCGGCAGGTAAGCCATTGTATGATGGATGCTATGCCTTCGTGGGTACAACTAGAGGAACTAAATTACCAATGGAATTAATAGAGTGTGGTGGTCGTCTTTATACCATGTATGAAGATCAAGAGAAGAACACCCCATATGAAGATGAAAACTATCTAACTTGGAATATTGTTAGTTCTGATGATGAGAGTGATGATTAAGTTTATCGTATTATGCTTAAATGTAAAAATTTTGACTGAGTCTGGCAATGTCAGACTCAGTCAAAACCAACTTATTAAACATTCTCGACATGATGAGTAAAATTTTTTTCAAACCCAAGCAGCAACAGATCCTCATTGTATCCATGTATCTAATTTTATTATTTAATACTTCTATTTAGCAATATGTTTTTACGATAGCATATTTGTCTTTGCAGCCCCTCCTGCACATGATCCCCCCAACTCACTACCAACATTTATCTCTTGGAATGTATACACCGTATATACGTTTTCTGCGCCAGAAGTTCACTGTCTACATTATCGACACCTTTCTAGCTATTTCAAGATGTTACGCATAAGACTACTTATTCACCATAATATCCAAAATAATTTTGTCCGTTTCGCACATGCCAGCAGTGCCGAGACGACCAAGGTTTTTTATACACACCTCGATATTATCATCAACAATGCCGTCTGAGCCTGGAACTGAAGTTCCTTTCATTGCCAGCAGTGCAGAACTAATCGCTGCTTCTACGCTGGATGCGACCTTCAGAGCGCAGGAGGTTTTAGCACCGTCACAAATCATACCGGCAATTGTGCCCACCATGTTTTTGATAGTGCGTTCCACTTCAAGCAAACCACCACCGAGTAGTAAAATTATACCACAACCGGAACCAGTCGCCGCAAGAATGGCTCCACATAGGGCGGAAAGCCGTCCAAGGTGATGCTTTAAGTGGATAGAAATGAGATGACTCATAATAAGCGCACGTGCCATTTCTTCCTCAGACTTACCAAGTCTACGTGCAAAGGCAGTAACAGGAATTGTAGCCGTAATCCCCTGATTACCACTACCTGAGTTACTCATTACAGGCTGCATAATGCCATCCATACGCGCATCAGATGCAGCTGCTGCAAGACGGGTTGCAAATGAGGTTATATCATCAGAACGCAAGCCCAATGCGATATCCTCATCCATTGAACGCCCTACCCGTAAGCCAAAATCTTTTTCCAACCCTTTTGATGCAATTGATTCATTTAAACGAGCTGCTTCAAGAATAAATGAAATATCATCATATGCCGCTTCTGTGGCAAACTCATAAATAGCTGCAACTGACAACAGCCATGAATCATCGGACGTTTCTTCCGCTGCAAGTGGAGTACTCTCTATGACGGTATCATCTTTTGTTACTTCAACAATACCAGCGTGGGTGCGAGCAATGGTGCAACTAGCAGTATGCTCACTTGCAGAAACAATAGCTTTAGCAAATAACAACTCGTCGGTGTCTGCCAACTCTACAACTACGTTTCCACCAGCCATCAGCACTTTGGCTTCTGCAACAATTTCTGGTGTGATATCACGCAGCACTTCCAATTTTAATGTTGCGTCACCGCCGAGCGCCCCTACCGCAGCAGCTATATCAAGCCCTGTCATTCCTGTTCCAGGAACTCCAACCCCCATGCCGTTTTTCAACAGATTACCGCTAACCTGCACACAAACATGTTCCGGCTTTGCTCCCAGTGCTTCTGCTGCACGAGCTGCGGCAAGCGCCGCTGTAACCGGCTCGGTGCATCCCAGTGCGGGTACTACTTCTCTATTAAGAATAGCTACAAATTCAACCCATTCTTTCTTCATTGTCATGGCGTCTCACCTAACTTTGTTAATTAGAATACCATTCAGAACCTATAGTAAGCCAAAGCAGCGCCCCAAGCAATTCATGCAACGCAGCAATTAACAATTAAATTGCTCAGTAGGAACACTACAGCACGTCCGTCAAGAATCTGCCTCTAAATTTCACTTCGGCAACGCCCTGCTGTTATTACTTCTATTTTATTTGTATACACAACAAAGTTATCACGTTTATACTGCCACGGTTGCAAGTAGAGCGACTGTCTTTTACTGCGCAACATCAACAATAATTCCGCACGCCAATAGATCAAAAACACAGCGTTCGGCAGTATCTTGTACAGTGGTTTGTAACGCTCTCTCCAAAGAGTGGTGCAGACGCTGCGGTAATGGTACAATGGGATATATCTACTGTGCCAAGCAGCAAGCATTAACAAACCGCAGAAAAAAGACAGAAAAAAAAGTCTAATGACGTTTCAATGCACATTAATTACTTCGACTGCTGTTGAAACATATGCCGCATATGACAGACTTTCCGCCAGCATGTCGAAAAGGAACGGGGAATGAAGAACCTTCTAACAATACAAAAAATTTTAAAAGAATTCGGCAAGGTTCTTGATCTTGAGGCACTTGCATTGAATGAAGGTGGTGGTTGCAGGCTTATGTTTGACAACGACCTAGAGGTGAATCTAGAACTGGATGATGCTACAGACAGCTTACTGCTTATCAGTCCCGTTGCAAAAGGAAGTGAAGAACTCTTTGCAGATGCGCTGGAATTGAATCTGTTTTGGGGTGAACTGAATGGATGTCGTTTCGCCCTGCTTCGCGATGCTAATATGCTGACAATGCTACGCAGAATATCTGTTGAAGGGCTGAGTACAGTCTCTTTTGAAGCAGAGCTGGACAAGTTTTTAGAAACAGTCATGGTGTGGCGGCTGGCATTTAAGCGATCACCGCAGCAAAAGAAAGACACCGCAGCCGCGTGCGGGTGGAATATGCACAATCTTTCCGGTCAGGCGTAACATATTGGCACTGGTGAACGATATTCACCAGTGCCATTTTTTTATCGAGCTTTAATCTCACATGCATCTTCCAAAAGCACATTCGGCTCATAGACCATTTCCGCACCCTTAAAAATTGCACCGCCACAGCCTGCACGCTTTGTCCAAGTCTTAATCCAGCGGTCATAGGCTTTTTGTGTAGAAAATGACCGTGAATGAAAATACTGCACAGGGCGCATGTAGGTAGTCACTTTATCCAGCAGCATAAAAGTGTCTGCAAGAGCGTTTATCTGTGCCCACAGGGTGAAAGGTGTTTCCGCTTCAGGTGCATAAATATCGTAAATACGAAAATGTGGCTTACCCTTTTGCACAGGGATGACCACACCGTCCGCGTGGAACGGGCCTTGTATTTTTTCACCAAGCAATTCCGATACCTTATCAAACTCTTCGATAAGATGCTCCATTTCAAAAAGCGCAACGCCTTCTGAATCTATAACTTCCTTTGTCACGCCATCAATAAATACTCTGGCACCAAGGTAACGGGCACAATGCATTGTGCCTGCAAGCGTGCCACCATGCGCTGCTGTAAACTCTTCGATGTTAGAGCCATAGTGGGCGCATCGAAAAGGACTTTTAGCTATTTTTGCAATTGAAAGATCCATAGTCTCTCCAAAATATTACGAACCGAATTCTATTTATTCGGTACTGTTCAAGCTGGTACTGCACAGTACACATATTCTCTATACTCTATCAACTGGCAGAAACCTGCCTTTTTCACTGCCCTCTTCATAGTGAGCAATCGCACACCAATTGTAGCACCTTTATTTTTTAGTGCACTGCCAATTCAGTTGCCAAAAAAGATAGTTTGGAAGTACAGTAGCGAAATTGTTTTAATTGTACGCTCAAACAATATTCATATTCTCAGAAGCTGTTGGAGGAGCACGACAGTGCAAGCTTGCAAGAATAACGCTGGATGCTGTTTGACAACCGAGGAGTACTTATGCTGACAACAATTCAAACCCCTGACGGCAAACCGGTTTATCAGTGTGACAACTGTGGGAAAGACGTAATGGCGCAGGATATTATAGTAACCTTCAGCGGTGATTTCTGCCCTGAATGCCACGCCAAACAACAAAAAGAGAAATCTTCTTAGTCAGTAGAGCAGGAACAGGATTGTTTCTGCTCTTTTTTATCTTTTCTTAGTTTTCCCAGAATATTACAATACCTACTCCCGTACATACAACCATCAACGACAAGCAGGAGTATGCATGTTCAATCATACCAACGTAATTGACCTTACTCATACAATCACCAATGGTATGCCAGTCTATCCCGGAACAAGCGCTCCTCGCATTGCACAGTCCAGCACTGTTTCGCAAAACGGATTCGCTGAAAAAGAACTGACGCTCTGCTCCCATGTGGGAACCCACATGGATGCTCCTGCACACATTATCAATAATGCCGAAACACTGGACGCACTGCCAACCGCTACGTTCATCGGCTCTGCCTGTTTACTAGATGTATCCAGTGCTTCTGCCATTTCTCTTGATATTCTCAAGAAACATGAAAGAACTATCGCACAATGCGATTTTGTAATCTTTGCCTCCGGTCACGAAAAATACTGGGGGACAGAAACATATTTCTCACCATTTCCGGTGCTGGATAAAGAAGCCGCAACATGGCTGACCACGCAGAAGCTTAAAGGAGTTGGGATTGATGCTATCTCCTTTGATACTATGGATGCCAGTGAATTGTTCATTCACACCATTCTGTTAAGCCACGGGCTTGTTTTAATAGAAAATCTTACCAATTTAGCTAGCATTACAGAGTCCATGTTCACCTTTGCAGCTCTGCCACTTAAAATTCATGAAAGCGACGGTGCACCGGTTCGCGCAATTGCAATACTTCCATAATATCTCCATATCCAAAACGCCCCGTAGGAGACTCCTACAGGGCGCTTTGTTCTCAAGAAAAAAAGACAGTAAAGTTACGCTGGGCAATGAATTGCCAATTGATCTTTAATCCACTGCAACCAGAAGAAATAGACTTCTGAATCATACTGTGCAGAAGCAGGGTTCAGAAATCCATGCTCAAATGGTGTAATGTAGCTCTGAACATTTTCAATATCTTGTAAGGTGCGAGCAACGTTTTCGACATCATAATGCGGTTCTTCTTTAGCAAAAACAAATTCCACAGGAACTTTTGGCAGATAGTCCGTCATTGTATGAATTGATGAACTATAAAAACAGACAGCTGCTTTCACTGTTCCAACAGAGCTGCCGCTCACCGCAGACCAGACTGCACCAGCTCCGGCACTAAAGCCCAAAAGACATACTGACTCTGTTGCTTCCGCTACAGCTTGCGATACCCTTTCGGCATACGCAGCATCACCGCATTGCTCTTTATAGTGTGCATATGCAGCATCCTTACTCGCAAACTCAGGGTCACCCCCATCATACGGGTCTACTATCGCTACTTTGCTTGCGATCTCTTCAAAACTTGCAGCCATTGCATCCAGATGGGGTGTTTTTCCCCAAATGTCTGTGGCGATAATGATATGCATATCTCTCCACCCTTTTTATTCAAATCTAAGACAGGCTCGTTGCTACAATATATTCTGGTTATTCTACATGAATACCAACAATATTTTGACAGCTATTATACGAAGGTTTTCTGATTCGTAGAAACTTCAGCCTGCGGGTAGCTGATTATATTATGAAACACAACTTTGCTTCCAAGGGCACGGTAAGCATGCTGCTGATCTGCATAAAAACGTACCCTCTCGCCAGCCGACAAAGCATGCCATGTCCCGTCAAAAAATAATTCCATACTTCCTTCTATCACAATTACATGTTCAATCACTTCAAGCTGATGCGCAGAAGATTGCTGCTCGTGATCGTCAAATAATATGACCTCAAAAACTTCTATCCGTGTTGTTGAAGAGTAAGGAAAAATGGTTTGAATCTGCATTGCAGGGTCTTCAGGAAACGCCACAGTCGGCATTCCTTTTTCTGCTTCTTCCGAAAGAAAAGAAGAAAACGAGCTTTCGAGACCGCTGGAAATTTTCCATAGCGTACCTATCGTCGGACTCGATTCGCCACGTTCAATCTGTCCCAGCATCGCTTTAGAAACACCTGTTTTTTTTGATGTTGTATCAAGGCTCCAACCACGCAATTTACGTAATTCTTTCAAGCGTTGTGCAATTGTTTCCACAACAGTTTTCGAATTCATCACTTTTCTCCCTACAGAAAAACCTTGTGCGCTATAGCGCACAATAGTACACCCCTTGCACCGGACGTTATAACGCACAAATCGAACTATCAGACTAAAGGAAGCCCTATGCTAAAAAATCTATCAATCAGCCATATCTCGTCTGGATTAGCTGCTATTCTTGTTGGATATACATGCTCAGTAGTCCTTGTTATTGAAGCCGCTATGGGTGCCGGTGCTACCTCTATGCAAGTGGGTAGCTGGCTTTTTGCTATCGGCATGGCAGCAGGACTAACAACCATATTCTTCTCACTATATTACAAGGTTCCTGTGCTAACAGCATGGTCAACCCCAGGTGCAGCACTGCTCGCCAGCAGTGTTGCCGGATTCTCTCTTCCGGAAACCATCGGGGCATGCATTATCTGTGCGCTACTCATTATACTGACAGGTGCCACAAAGTCACTCTCCGCATTTATTCAAAAAATTCCGACAGCTCTTACAACAGCCATGCTGGCAGGCATCCTTATTCCTTTTGGAATAAAGACATTCACCCCTTGGGAGAGCACTCCAATACTTTTTGGCAGCATGCTTGTAGCCTATCTTATCGGCAAACGATTTTATCCACGATATACCATGCTGATGCTTATTCTCATCGGCGGAGGAGTGGCATATTTTCAAGGTACGTTGCCGCTTGCAGATACCTCGCTCTCTGTTACCGCTCCGGTATTTATGTCGCCTGAATGGAGTGTTGCGTCCATTGTCAGCCTGAGCATTCCCCTTTTCCTCGTAACAATGGTTTCCCAGAATATTCCGGGCATCGTTATGATTCAGAGCCACAATTACTCTGTTCCTTTTTCCCGAATTTTACTCGGGACAGGCTTTATGAACTTAATCACAGCACCGTTCGGCGGCTTTACCTGTAACCTTGCAGCAATTTCTGCTGGAATCTGTATGGGAGAAGAAGTCGATCCGAACCCGAAAAATCGCTACTTGGCATCAACAAGCGCCGGAGTTTTTTATATGCTTGCCGGACTCTTCAGTACAAGCCTCGTTACGCTTTTTGTTTCCATGCCTTCAGAACTGACACAAATGCTCGCAGGATTCGCACTTCTAGGTATTATTCAACGCAGCCTGTACCTTGCTGTCAAAGACGAAAACACACGGGAAGGCGCACTGATTACGTTACTTATAACAGCGTCCGGTATTTCTTTTATAGGAATCAATGCTCCGGTATGGGGACTACTTGCCGGATACATTATGAACCGCTTTTTTAATCCGGCAAACATAACAAGATAACTCTCGTAGATATCCGCATAACCCATTCATAAATCTGAACAACATAAAACAAAGAGGTCGTGATTATACAATCACGACCTCTCATGTGTACTGCATTAAATAAAACAACCTTTCAGCAGGACATACTGCCTATCGCCGTGCAGTACGCTGGAGTACGGGCGTCCCTTCCCGTTGCTTCCGGTTGTTCTAATTTATTGTTGTACCAAAGAATGTAACTGAGAATACGACTCCTCAATAGTGCAAGGGTCCTGTACTCTCTGTTGTAAAAATTCGTTTACCTGCGGAACCATGGAAATTGCTTTATCAACCACCGGATTTGATCCATGCGAATACGCACCGATGTTAACCATATCTTCTACCTTTTTATAGGCAGCAAGCAACTTGGTTACAGATTGTCCTTCTTCTATAATCTCACGCGAACAAATATCGCCGCGAAGACGGGAAACAGAGCGTAACACATCAATTGCAGGATAATGTCCGTTATCTGCAAGATCACGCGTTAAAACAATATGTCCGTCAAGAATAGAACGCACTGCATCCGCAATAGGTTCGTTAAAATCGTCACCATCTACAAGAACGGTGTAAATTCCTGTGATGCTGCCTTTATCGCTATTGCCTGCACGCTCCAGAAGCTGAGGAAGCTGGGTAAAAACAGTAGGCGTGTAGCCTTTGGTTGTCGGCGGTTCACCTGTCGCAAGCCCCACTTCTCGCGCTGCCATGGCAAAACGGGTCACTGAGTCCATCATAAGCAAAACATTTTTGCCTTGATCTCGATAGAACTCCGCCACTGCTGTTGCAGCATATGCAGCACGCATGCGGATAAGCGGTGACTGGTCAGAGGTTGCAACAAGCAACACTGAACGCTTCATTCCTTCAGGTCCTAAATCTTTCTCGATAAATTCAAGAACCTCACGTCCGCGTTCGCCGATAAGCGCAATCACGTTAATGTCAGCTTCAGTGTAGCGAGCCATCATACCCATAAGAGTAGATTTCCCCACACCGGAACCCGCCATAATACCGACACGCTGCCCTTTACCTAAGGTAATAAGACTGTTGATTGAACGCACGCCGACATCAAGCGGTTCAGTAATGCGTGAACGGGAAAGCGGGTTAGGCGGCATAGCATACAAAGGTCTGTAGCCTTCCGCGGTATGCATAGGAGATTCGGAGCCAAGCTCGTTGCCGAATGCATCAAATGCTTTGCCGAGCATGTCATTGCCTACAGGGAATGTTGGCGGCAAACTGGAGTTACGAATTAGTGACCCCGGTTTAATACCGCGCATATCGCCGTATGGCATAAAAAGGATATTACCGTCACGAAACCCTACGACTTCAGCCGGAATCTGTTCAGCGCCTTCTTCAGGAATAAGCTGACAGACAGCACCTAACGGTGCTTTGATTCCACACCCTTCAACAATCAGCCCGACAACCTTGTTCACCTTACCGAAAGACTGGTTCGGCTCAAGGCTGTTCAGCATTTCAATAGCTCCACTCGGATCGATCATATCTGATCCTCAGGAATCATAAGCTGCTCTAAAATTTCGTCCACAGCCTGCCTGCGGCTAATAATGGTGTTATCCACCATACCGTCACGGCTTTCTACAATAACACCACCGGAGATTGTGGAAGAAGTTTTAACCTTCCATCCTTCCAGACCGCTGTAGTGCTGCTGTGCATTTTGGATAATACCAGTAACCAGTTCTTCATCCTCAGGATGTACAGTAATGATAAGCTGTCTGCGCTCGTCAAGAATTTGAACTGCCTCGGTAAAAAGACGCTCCATGGAAGCATGACGGTTTTCTGACATCTCTACAGCGCACATGCGCTCTACGGCAGCCTGCACAACTGTGATAAGGTCACTGCGCCAGTTTGTAAAAATATTGGAGCACTGTCCCTGAATAGCACCTAATACGCTGGATACAGATTCTGCATGTTGCTGCTGCAATGCATTTAGCTCTGCCTGAGCCTGCTCACAGCCTTCTGCATATCCTTCCTGACGCGCCTTTTCTTTAAGCCATTCAGCTTCTTCACGCGCTTTAGCAAGGATACCGGAAGCTCGTTCTGCTGCACGTTCCCGCACGCGCTCCATGTAAATTGCTTCAGTTGCATCATCCCATTGCGGGGAACGGGAACCTTCCACACCTTCGAGGGTATGTTCATTTGCAGAACCGGGACCCGTGAAGATTGTGCCCCACGCAGCCACACTTTTCGGTGCGGCTGTGTCGGATAACATGGAACCGGAAATTACATTAGATGAAGGCATTTCGGACTCCGTTACCAAAAGGAAGGTATCCTTTTACTTCCGGACAAGATATGTCTTCTTTCTCAAAAACACTTACTGGAATCATTTCCTCTAAGTCTTTCTGAACCTTCTGGGATACATCCTCAGACATGCTGCTGAAAAGTACAAACGGTTCATCTGTCGGCAACATTCTTGGCTTTTGACTATGCTCTTCTGCCACAAGTTCACGGATACCGCGGTCATCAAGCTTCGGTGCTGCCGGAGCGTGTAATACAGACTCAGAATTAGCATTAAATAAAGGCATTGTATCCTCCAGATTCAGTAACAACACGTCCTTTCATTTTCAGACGGTCGATAACCTGTTGCGGGTTTCCAGCAATATCAGATAACTTTGTAGACACATTTTCCGGTAAATTTTCTTTAAATGCCCTAACAGCACTTTCGGAAATATTACTGTAGAGAACTTCTCTTCTTGCCCCAGCTGCACTATTGTGCAGCTGCGCCATACCGGAGTAGCCTTTTGCATTAAGCAGTTCACGAGCACCGCGGTCATCAAATTTAGGCATTGTTGCACTGGCAACATCTGCTTTGGCGCGGAAATCCTGACGAGGCTTTCTCATATTGCTGCCTGATGCTTCATTCAATAAATCGCTAATACCGCGATCATCCAACTTTGGCGCTGCCGGAGCAAATGCGATTGATTCTGAAAGACTAGACAAATACATCGTTGCCTCCTCGTCCGATAGCAATACGTCCTTCCATTTCGAGACGGCGAACAATCTTTACAATAGTCTGCTGTGCACCCTCTACATCGGAAAGCTTTGTAGGCCCCATGATCTCCAGATCTTCTTTGATCATTTTGGATGCACGCTCGGACATGTTGCTGAAGAATACGTCCTGCATATCTTCGGATGCGCCTTTGAGTGCCAATGTCATATCGTCGTTGGATACTTCTTTCAGCAATTCGCGGATACCGCGACCATCCAAGGTTGCCACGTCTTCGAATACGAACATGAGGTTTCGAATGTCTTCTGCCATCTGTACAGATTCTTCTTCGATCTCTGCGAGTACTTCTTCTTCTGTAGCGCGATCCACTGCGTTGAGAATTTCTGCAACTGCAGCAACGCCGCCCACTTTTTTGCCTTCCTTGCCGCCCATTGCGATAAGCTGGCTCTGCAATACTTTGTCTACTGCCATAAGCATATCTTCCGGTACTGCTTCGAGACGGGCAAGACGCATAAGCACTTCTGGTCTGATACCGGCAGGGAGCATCTGGATAAGCTCTGCTGCCTGATCTGAATGCAGGTGACCAAGAATAAGTGCCAGTGTCTGCGGGTGCTCGTTACGTAAAATCTGAGCAAGAATTCGAGGACTGACGTTTTCAAGTTCGCGGAACGGTGCAGGCCCGTTATCCAGTTCCAGAGTATCCATGATGTACTTAGCGGTTTCGCTATCGAGGTTTTTAAGAAGCATTCTTCGGGTAGCATCTTCACCACCGGAAATCATTTCTTTACCTGCAATCATGGAGTGATGAAACTCGCGTAAAATATCTTCTACATCTTCTTTAGGAACTGTATCCAGCTCCATCATGGCTTTTGAAATATGAGCAATGTCTGCACGGTCAAGACGTTTGAATGTCTCGGCGGTAAACTTGTCTCCCATTGCCAGAAGCAGTACGGCGGTTTTTTCCGCGCCTTTAAGCTGAGTGGCCAACTTTATGTCCTCCAGAATCTTTAAGCCAAGACTTCAAGATGCCTACAGCTTGTTCCATGTTCTGCTCTGAAATCTGCAATGCATGCGCTTTAATATCTTCAATTTTCTTAAGTGCATCCAAAGCGTCGAGCTCTTCTTCACCTTCAATAAGTGCTATACGTTCTTCACCCATCGGAAGCCCTTCAAGACCTTCCATAACCTCGCCTGCTTCAACCTTAGGTCGAATCAGTGCAAGAATTACCGGACGAACGATAAGCAGGAGGAAGAGGAAAACCAGTACGGCGTTAAGAATCGGTTTACCCATGCGTAATGCATAGTCACCAATAACCTCTGCAAGGCTGCGTTCGCGTTCCACATTCAGCTCGCCAAAGGCGATACAGGAAACTTCAATTGCGTCACCGCGTGCTGTTTCAAAGCCAACTGCATTGGAAACCAGTGCTTTGATTCGAGCCATCTCTTCTTCAGAACGCGGGGTAAAAGCCATAGCCCCGGTATCTGCATTTTCTGCGTAGGTGCCATCCACAACAACCGCAATACTCAAGCGATCAACCTGACCTACAGGGGTCACGATGTTCTGCTCTTCTTTGTTGATTTCGTAGTTGATAGTGGAAGTTTCGCGAGTTGCATCCTGCTGGCTTACGCTACCGTTAACACCGTCACCTCTAAAGTTTGCATCAGGAGTTCCTGCTGCAAGGTTGGCACTGCCTTTGGTAGTTTCTGCGCTTTTCTGTTCAGAACGAACAACGGCGCCATCAGGATCAAATGTTTCTTTGCGAATTGTGCGCTGGCTAAAATCAAGGTCTGCGTTAACTTTTGCGATAACCTTGCCTGCACCGATGATAGGGTACAGAAGCTCCTGAATACGCAATTCCAGATTTCGCTGAATGGTCTGCTTGTGGTCAAACTGTGTAGCTGTCATGCCCTCGATAGAAGTTTCATCTTCAGGATGATACAGCACAGTGCCTTTGGTATCTGCTACAGAGACACGACCTTTTTCCAGACCCTCAACTGACATGGTTAAGAGATTGACAATTGCTGTCACATCTTTATCTGTCATTTTTTTGCCTTCACCAAGGTTCAAAACAACAGAAGCGGACGGCGGAAGCTCTTCCTCAATGAACAAGCTTTTTTGAGGAATAACAAGATGGACTCGAGCAGACTCTACAGAAGGAAACTCTGTAATAGTACGGCTCAATTCACCCTGAAGAGCACGCTGGTAATTAATTTTCTGAACAAACTCTGTTTGACCGACTTTTACTTCGTCAAAGACTTCGAAGCCAATGCCCTGCCCAGTTAAACCACCATCACCGGCGATCTTAATGCGCATATCGTAGACTTTGTCAGCAGGTACAAGAATGGTGGAACCGCTGTTTTCCAAGCTGTAGGGAACCTTTTCAGCCTGTAAAACTTTTACGATTCTATTCGCATCTTCGAGTGCTAAGTTAGCATACAACAGCTGCATATCAGGTCTGTTAAGCCAGAACAGCAAGGCGAAAAATACGCCCAGCACCGTAACGGCAAGACCGCCGATAAATACCCTTTGCGAGAGGGTAATACTCGACCAGAAATTTTTTGTGCGATCGACTGCATCGTTTAACATGGGGGACATTATTTACTCCGAAAAATACAGTTAATAAAAGGCGATATAACAGTGTGGACTAGAACTGCATTTTGCTGATTTCGTTGTATGCGCTAAGAACTTTGTTACGCACGGCAGACGTAAGGTTCATAGCTACACTTGCTTTTTGCAACGTAATCATAAGTTCGTGTACGTTTTGCTGTTCACCTGAGGCAAAAGACTCAACCATAACAGCTTTTTCCTGCTGCATGTCGTTTACTTTCTTCACAGATGCTTCAACAGTTTCCAAAAAGGATGTGCTTGGCTTTTCTTCGGATGCAGTGGACTGCTGCACCTTTTTGTTGCCAGTGGCAAAATTATTTAATGCTTCGGAATATGCTTTCATTCCAACATTCTGAATAGACATGACTTACTCCTGACTAACCGGCTTAGCCGCGACCAAGCTCTAACGCTTTGTTATACATAGTTTTGACAGCATCCATTGAGGAAATGTTTGCTTCGTAGCTGCGCTGGGCAGTCATCATGCTTGCCATTTCTTCAACAACGTTAATGTCCGGATAAAAAACGTATCCTTCCTCATTAGCGTCCGGATGCCCCGGCTCGTAAACACGCTTCAGCGGGCGGTCATCCTGAGCAACCTGCTGTACACGTACGCCACGCAGGTCTCTATCCATTGCAGACTGCATCTGCTTGCTGAAAGGATGATCAACTTCAGTTGCTTGCAACACAACAGTCTTACGTCTGTAAGGACCACCTTCCGGTGTGCGTGTTGTTTTAGCGTTTGCAAGGTTCATTGAAATAATGTTCATGCTTGTACGCTCAGTACTGAGCGCAGAAGCTCCGATATCGAGTGCTGTCATGAAATCCATTATTTAGCTCCACTTGAAATGACGTTTTTCATTCCGTCAAAATTGCTTTTTACCACTGTTGCCAGTGTGTTGTAGCGCATGGTGTTTTTAGCCATAATTGCCATTTCTTTATCCATGTCCACGCGGTCTTCACCGTGAACAACACGAAGCGGCATTTTCTTTTCCCATTCAGGACCGAAGTTTTTCGGATCAAACGCCGCCGGAACATGGTTACCGGCAGTACGGGTCATTTTGCCACGACCATCAATATTCAGCGCTTTTTGAAGATCTTCTTCAAATTTCACCCTACGAGCGAGATACCCCGGGGTCTTAATGTTAGCCATGTTACTCATGACAACATTCTGACGCTGCAACTGCATGTCCATAACTTTTGCACTGAGCAGTGTATGAGTTTCAAATAAACCTTTCATGCAGGTATCCTCCCTTTCACTAAAAAATCTTGCCGACAGTTTTTTTGTAAAATTGCCAACAGCACTTATTATAAAGCAAAAGGTGTTCCACTTTTTTATATTGTTGATTTTGTTTATATTTTTTAGAAATTGTCATTTTTTTATAATAGCAGGTACGGAAAAGTGACGGAGATTTGTCACAGATACAAAGGGGATAGGAGTATTTACTGGCACAGTAGTTGCTTAATTTTCTGTAACCACTCAAAAGAAGAACTATTTTCCTACACGCCTAATCGTGTAACCCTGTGGGGATTTAGCTAAACTAAATAAGGATACAGCATGAGCGATTACCAGACATTAAAAGTACTTGGCGAATACAATCTCGCATTAGGCGATACCCAGAAAGCAGTTGAATGCTTTACAGGCGCTATGGAGCTTAACAGCGAATCTGCTGAACCGCTTTTGGGGCTTGCGGCAGTATGTATTTTTGACGGAGACTATGACTCCGCATTAACATTATATATGAAAGCTGCCACACTGGAAAAAAGTGCACGGGCACACGCAGGTATCGGTCTTGTTCTTGCTGAACAGGGTAGAAACGATGAAAGTTTTACCCACTTCCTTACAGCATTATCCATTGACCCTGTGGACAAAGTAGCACTCAACTGCTTGCTTCAGCAGGGATACAGCACAGAACGTATCGACGAAATTCTTCCAGCATTTGCCCGCGCCTTAGAAGAAGACGATACTGACACAGCAGTACGCTTCTCTTACGCAACTTGTCTTTTCTCTACTGACCGTAAAGAAGAATCTATTGCTGAATTCAAAGAAATTTTACGCATTGACCCCGAACATGAAGCAGCAAAAGAAGTGCTAGCACATATTGCAGCATAACTACTTTTTATTGTTTGTAAAAAAAGCAAGGCACTCTATACTGAGATCTCTCTCAGTACAGAGTGCCTTATTTTTTATTCAGTTCCCTAACTATGCTTTTTTATGTAACAATATAAGGAGGTATTCTAGATACGTTAGGTGTTTTTTTCCAATCAGCGAAATGGGATAACAAAACCAGCACATACGTTTTGTTGTCATGTGGCAAAATTCATCCTGCACAATCTAAATACAACAGGGAGTTAGATATGGCAGGAGACACAGCTACAGCCAATAAGAAGACAAGCGGGAAACAAAGCATTGAACCCCGCTGCCAGCTTTTTTCTTCGAAAGATTCAATGCAAACAATGATACTGAATTCCCCGCTATGGGAGTTCTGGTATGCCGCCGACGGAACACTCGAAGTTGTTTCCAATGCCTGTGAAGCTTGCTGCGGGTATGAGGCAGAGCATTTTTATCGCAATCCCCGTTTCATGGAAGCAATTCTAGTTGAAGACCATCTACCACTTTGGAAAACGCTATGGCGTAAACTGAATGATGGTGATGAGTACGCATGCGCTGAGTTTCAAATTCGTCTCCCGAACGGCGAAAAGAAATGGAAAAAATTTGAAGCCAGCCGTGCAGTAGATGCACAAGGCTGTTACTGCGGAGTGCGGGCATTTTGCCACGACATAACTTCCCAGCATAACATCTTAAAACAACTCGAATATTCCACATGGCACGATAGCCTTACGAAACTTCCCAACCGCTCAAAATGCCTTGAGAAAATCAACGAAGCACTCGCACGGGCTAAAAATTCCTGCAACTGGGATTTTGCTGTCATCTACATCGATATTGACCGCTTTAAAAACATCAACGACTCCCTCGGTCATGCAGCAGGCGACACCATTCTTTGCAACCTTGCCAACCGCCTGAAAGCCTCCATGTACGGGATAGAAAATGTTTTCAGAATCGGAGGAGATGAATTTGTCCTGATGTATGAAGATACCGCAGGACATGACGCCGTACACCGCTTCCTTAAAAACCTCATCAGCAATATAAAACGTCCCATCATCTGGAACAACAAACATATACATATGTCTGCCAGCTTCGGAATAATGTTTGCCGATCCAGAAACGGATACTGCCGATCGCTATCTGCAAAACGCCCATGTAGCTCTCAACCATGGTCGTTCCAATGGCACAGAAAGCGTCGCTGTATACGATTCACAAGTTTTTTCCCAAGCTCTCAAGCTTATCAGCATGGAGCTTGATTTACACAACGCCCTTATCAACGATGAATTTTTTCTTGAGTACCAGCCAGTTGTCGAGACAAGAAGCCGTGCCATCACTGGATTTGAGGCACTTGTTCGCTGGAAAAATAGTCAGGGACACATTATCTCCCCGACAAAGTTCATTCCGCTAGCTGAAGAGACAGGGCTGATTTTAAAACTTGGGGAATGGGTTCTGATGGAAGCGTGTTCCACCCTTGCAGGATGGCGCAAAACAAATCCTCTATTCGAACAGCTCAAAATCAATGTGAACCTTTCTGCGCGCCAGCTTTCTGACCTGACATTAACAGAGACCGTCGCACGGATTTTACAAGAAACAAATCTGCCGCCAGACTGTTTACGCCTTGAAGTAACTGAAACTATGCTTATGGAAAACCCTGACTACGCTGACAGCACATTACGCAGGCTCAGAGAGTTAGGTGTTGAGTTATGCATTGATGATTTTGGCACAGGGTATTCTTCTCTCATGTACCTGCAACAATTTCCTATCAGCAACTTAAAAATTGATCGAAGCTTTGTGACTGACATGGAAAAAAACCCAGCCAACTATGAAATTGTCAAAGCTGTTATTGCACTGGCACACGCGCTCGGGTTGACGGTAGTAGCGGAAGGTGTGGAAGAAGAAGAGCAGCGGATAATGCTACAGGAAGCGGGTTGTGATTTTGCACAAGGCTACTTATTTTCGCGTCCAATTAATCCTCAGGAAATACCAGACACGGTACAATATATGCAACCAGCAACACAGTATCTGCAAGCAGAGTAGCGCCGGAAGAAACCCAGCACTTTTCAAAAAACAATCGACAGGCACGTACCGGCACCGTAATCTAATGCAATGTCAGAAACGTTATCAATCCGTAAATCATTCATTGCAGGTGCAAGCACAATTATACCAGTAATGCCGGGAATCATACCATTTGGTATGCTGACCGGTGTGGTAACCATTGCTGCTGGAGTATCTCCAGTTAAAGCAATTTTCATGACTTTGGCCATGTTTGCCGGAGCCGCACAGGTTTCAGTAGCGCAGCTAATGGCAGAGCACAGTTCTGCTATCATCATAGTCGCAACAGCTATCATGATTAATCTTCGCTTTATCATGTATAGCGCTTCTATCACGCCATATCTTGGAACAGTTTCTCTCTGGCAGCGTTTGTTTTTATCGTACACTCTTTCCGATCAAGCATATGCTGTTTCCATTGTTGAATTCAACAAGCCGGATAGCCCATTCCTGCGAGCACCCTTCTTTGCCGGTGCATGCACATCATTGTATTTTACTTGGATGTTCGCCACGCTTTGCGGTATTTTTTTTGGTGCACTCATCCCACCGAGCTGGTCTTTTGACTTTGCAATACCGTTGACGTTTCTAGCGCTACTCGTACCCAATATCACTGACCGCTCCACCGCACTTGCAGCTTTTATTGCTGCACTTGTAGCGCTTCTTACTGTTTCACTTCCATACAACATGGGGCTGATGCTCGGCGCTGTCTCTGGTATTGCAGCTGGATATTTTTCGGAGAGAAAAAAGCATCATGACTAATTCAATATTCTGGCTCACTATTTCCGCCATCGGTATAGCAACAATACTTATGCGAGGATCGTTCATCCTCACAGCCGAACGATTTAAGTTAAATGATAAGTTCGAAAGTCTTCTGAAATTTATACCAGCATCAGTTTTGGCAGCGTTAGTTACACCCGCTATTTGTTACCATGAAGGAGCTATCGATGTTCTCGGTGGTAAGGAACGAATTATTGCAGCACTAGTCGCGCTAGTTGTCGCGTATAAAACGCGCAACATTCTTTTCACAATCCTCTCAGGAATGGGGACACTGTATCTTCTTGGATACTTATTTTAATCTCCATAGTGCTTGAATCCTCTCTTGTGCGCAGCACCAATGGCTCCTTGGTCTCAAAAAAGTATGCTGTTAACTACTCGAAACACCAGTAAGCTTTACGCCTTCATAAAAATCCATATTGCTGGACACTTCATTAATTCGGTCCCCGATAGTTAAAAACGTATCAAGCACAACAGGATCAAAATGCTTACCCCGTTCACCAAGCATCACGTCAATAGCCTCATCATGTGGCATAGCTTTTTTATACACACGCTCCATTGTGAGCGCATCATACACATCAGCAACTGCCATAATTCTACCTGCAAGAGGGATCTCGTTTCCTTTTAACCCATAGGGGTATCCTGAACCATCCCACTTTTCATGGTGAGTTCCTGCAATATCAACAGCAGTTCGTAAATGCGCACCATCGTCCAAAAGGGAAAGCATCCGGCATAAAACCTGCTCACCGATTCGCGAATGAGTTTTAATAATTTCGAACTCATCTTCACTCAATTTACCGGGCTTCATAAGTATTGAATCAGGGATTCCGATCTTCCCGATATCATGCAGCGGAGCAGACATAGTAATGTGATCGATAAATTCCTGTGTAATAATATCCGGAAACTCATTCCGTCTTCGCAACTCTTCACTCAATTCTTTTACGTAATACTTTGTGCGAACAATATGTAATCCAGTTTCATGGTCACGAGTATCCGCAAGTGAGGCCAAGGTCATGACGGTAACATCATGCACTTGTTTCACTCTATCATGCTCTTTCTTACGTTCAGTAAGAATCGCGAAGATAATGTAAATCATAACCGCCTGCGTCACAGCATACAGCTGCACAAGCAACAGAGAGGTGCACGGACTATAAGCGGCAAATGGTCCAAAAGAATTTAGTGTGCCTCCAACGGACAGCATAAAAAAGAAAACAACGTATATCGTTATTTCGGAAAATGTCATCCGCAGACCAGCCCAGAAAGCAATCGGCATTAAAAGAAACGTCAAAGGGTAAGTACTAACTCCGCCCCAGAACGCTCCTGTAAACAGTAAGAACCGGGCACAACAGTCAATCAGCAATAATAAAATAAATTCAAAGCGAACATGGGGTACTGAAAAAGGGAGGGAAAGCTGTAGAAATTCTTTAAAGATCGGGGCAAAAATTATAATCCCTGACAATCCAGACAAGAACCATATCTGAAAAAACTCTTCAACAGGCAAATCGACAACATCAAAAGTAAGATTAATTGCTAGCCCAAGCGTAGCAGTAAGTGAGGCACAAACAAAGGCGCCTGCAACAATAAAAAGCAATAGATTATTTAATGAATTCAACAAAAGCTTTGTTGCATTTAAGCGACGAAGCAAAGTGACAGAAAAAAATGGGGCGGCAGTATTTACTAGACTAAAAAGTACTGCGCCTAAAATATCGTCCAAAATTCCGAAAGATAGAAACAAGTTGCCAAATAAAATAGACAGCGCAGGACGCTTGCCAAAAATCCAAAAGCAAGCGAACACCCAACCACTCACAGGCCAAAGTGGAGACGTTACACCGCCATTAGGGGCAAATTGAAAACTGAACCATTGAATCCCCACAGTGCCAGCAAAAAAAAGGCACTGCAAAAGCATCGTTTTGGCTAAAGAGTCTGTCGAACCTTTATGCAACATAGTTTCCCCCAAATTATGTACACTAAAAAAAGTATTTTAGTCTTTTTTAAAAGGGCTTTGTTACATAAACAAATACAATGCAAGCAAAATTTGTTAAATTTTGTATATTAACTAAAATAAACAATGCAAAAACTGAAATTGCTTCTGAAAGTTACTTTTTCACAGCAATCATTTTTGCATTACAACAAACTATAATCTTATATTGTATCAACGCTGTTTTATTAAACCGTTTCTTTCAAGCTATAACAGTCGCCACATCTACAAAACAGATTTCATTTGATATTACTTACAGCAATGCAAAATGGTTTAAAAAAAGAAACTGCTAATTTAATGCAAGATAACGCTACGAAATTAAGGTCAATGTAAGACAGAGATTTAAAAATAAGGCGAAAGCTGATGGAGTATTAATCAACAACAGTCATTATAAAACCGACAGCAGGCTACCATGTTGAAATAACACTTCTATATACTGTACCAGCCAGTACGGAAGCAGACCAAAGAAAAGGAAAAGAAGAATCATCGAGAAAGGAACAACGAACACCTGATAGCGTACTTACTAAAGCATAGACCAAAAAAAAAGACCGCGTTTCTTATGAAACGCGGTCTAGAAATAAATCTTGGCAGCGACCTACTTTCCCACAGGCTCCCCTGCAGTATCATCGGCGATGGTCGGCTTAACTTCCGAGTTCGGAATGGGATCGGGTGTACCCCA